>NZ_CAJMDQ010000030.1 GCF_905212195.1 uncultured Anaerotignum sp.
ATAAGGAGGTTGTATTCTATGGAAAAAAAGCAAAAATTTAGTGACATCCTAGTCATTGGTGGTGCGCTCTTTGCCATGTTCTTCGGCGCCGGCAACTTGATTTTCCCGCCCCTGCTGGGTCAGCAGTCCGGTACATCCTGGTTCATTGGCTTCCTGTTCTTCTTCATCTTTGACGTAGGTCTGGCATTGGTTGCCATCCTGGCACTGGTTCGTAAAGGACAGTTTGAAATCAACGGTATCACAGACGTAATGGGTAAGGTTCCTTCCACCATTATCAACTGTATCGCCGTATTGTGTATTGGGCCCCTGCTTGCAATCCCTCGTACAGCAGCGACCACATTCGAAATCGGCGTGCAGCCTCTGGCTCCTAACTTCAGCACATGGATTTTCTCCGCGATCTTCTTCGCAATCGTATTGGCTCTGACAATTCGTCCTTCCAAAGTAGTTGATATCATCGGCTCTTTCCTGACACCCGTACTGGTTATCACACTGCTGGTTATGATCATCAAAGGTATCATCTCCCCTCTGGGCCCCATCGATGTACCTGAAACAACAAACTCCGTACAGAACGGTACTCTGAACGGTTACCAGACACTGGACGTACTGGCATCCATGATCTTCATCATGATCATCACATCCAGTGCACAGGGCAAAGGCTATACAGAAGGCCACTCCCTGTCTAAAGCAGTCCTGAGCTCCAGCTGCGTTGCTTCCATCGGTCTGTTCGTTATCTACGGCGGTCTGACATACCTGGGCGCAACAACATGTAACCTGCCCGAAATGCAGGGTCTGAACCAGACAGCACTGCTGGTTGCTATCACAAAAGCACTGTTCGGTAACACAGGCGTTATCCTGCTGGGCGTTATCGTACTGTTTGCCTGCCTGACAACAGCAATTGGTCTGAGCTCCTCCACAGGTGCTTTCTTTGAAGAACTGACAGGCGGTAAAGTTTCCTACAAAAAAGTTGTAATCATCGTAGTAGTATTCAGCTGGCTGATCTCCAACGCAGGCGTATCTACAATCATCCAGTTCTCCGCTCCTCTGCTGAACCTGGTATACCCTGGCGTACTGGTACTGATCATCCTGGCGTTCTTCCACAAATCCATCAAGAACAAAAACATCTACCGCGTTGCTACATACTTCGCTATCATCGTAAGTGCACTGGAAATCCTGGCTGGTTTCGGTCTGCCTACAGGTTTCGTAAAATCCCTGCCTCTGGCTGACATGGGCTTCGCTTGGATCGTTCCCGCTATCATCGGTGGTATTATCGGGAAATTTATCCCCTGCAAAGACTGATGCCTATCTTTTGATCGGTAAATAAAAATCATATTGCATAGAGTGTAACAAAACCCCCTCTGTTTCAAACAGAGGGGGTTTTTCATTTCTAAAAAAAGATATGTCTGCCGGAAAGCACCAAGACCAAAAGACCAATGGCAAGCCATATGGCCATTGTCACATAATCCTTCCTGCGAAAGCTATGCCACAGCTCCCGTACCCACGCGCCTGCAAGCATCAGCAATGCGGCCCAAGTACATACCAGTCCCAAAAGTACTGCGACGCCAAACATATTCTCCCAGCGATTGGCAACCAATATGGCCGCCATCATCATCAACAACCCTGTCACACCGACAGCCGCTGCCCCTTTCCATAATCTGCTTCCACTGCGTCCCATGGTTCGCCTCCTTTTAGTATACGCTTCTAATAATCCGTTATTTTACCATAAGCATCCGTATACAAAAATCCCTCAAAGCGTATACAAAAAAGCTGAAAACCTCCGTTTCCAGAGATTTTCAGCTTGATTTTGTTTATAAGATGATATTTTCAGCCAATCAGCCCAGCTGTTCTGCTACAACTTCTTTTGCTTTTTCCAGCGCATCTGCGATCTTGGAAGCGTCTTTACCGCCTGCCTGTGCCATATTGGGACGACCGCCGCCGCCACCGCCGCAAACAGCCGCTGCTGCTTTGATGATATTGCCGGCATGTACGCCTTTTTTCACAACATCGTCTGTGGCCATAGCCATCAGGTTTACTTTGCCGTCTTTGCCGCTTGCCAGTACCACGACACCGCTGCCCAGTTTCTGTTTCAGCTGGTCGCCCATGGTACGCAGAGCATTGCCGTCCATATCTTTCACTTCAGCTGCCAACACTGCAACGCCGCCGATTTCTACTTTGCTGTTCAGCATTTCGTCTGCTGCGCCGCCTGCCATTTTCGCTTTCAGTTTTTCCAGTTCTTTTGCTGTTTCTTTCTGTTCTGCCAACAGCTGTTCCAGACGACCCAGCAGTTTGTCAGGTGTGGATTTCACCAGACGGCAGATTTCTTTGATTTCGTCTTCCTGTGCCTGATAATGTTTCAGTGCTTCTTTACCTGTTACAGCTTCGATTCTTCTCACACCAGCTGCTACGCCGTTTTCAGACAGAATCTTGAAGGAGCCAACCTGTGCAGTATTTTTCAGGTGCGCACCGCCGCAAAGTTCGATGCTGTAGCCGCCCATGTCTACGACACGTACTACTTCGCCGTATTTTTCGCCGAACAGTGCCATTGCGCCTCTGTTTCTTGCTTCGTCGATGGACATTTCGTCTGTGTGTACGTCATAGCTTGCGAAGATAGCGTCATTTACCAGTCTTTCCACTTCTTTGATTTCATCAGCAGTCATTGCTGCAAAGTGTGTGAAGTCGAAACGCAGTCTTTCTGCGCTTACATAGGAACCAGCCTGTTCTACGTGAGTACCCAGAACGGTACGCAGTGCTTTGTGCAGCAGGTGAGTTGCGCTGTGGTTTCTGGAAGAAGCCATACGCAGTTCCACGTCGATGCTTGCGCAAGCCATTTCGCCTACCTGCACCAGACCTTCTGTTACTTCACCCATGTGTGCAATCTTGCCGCCAACAACTTTTACACAGTTGGATACTTTCACAACGCCTGTTTCTGTTTTGATCACGCCCTGGTCGCCTACCTGACCGCCGCTTTCTGCGTAGAAAGGTGTTCTATCCAGGAATACCGCTACGGTATCGCCAGCCTGTGCTGTTTCTGCAACGGCTTCGTTTGCAACCAGTGCAACGATTTTTGCATTTGCTACATCATATACATCATAACCAGCGAAAGCTGTTTCCAGTTCTACGGGCAGTTCGTTGTAAACGGTTTCTGCTGCGCCCATGTAGTTGGATTTCGCTCTTGCGGAACGTGCACGTTCTTTCTGTGCTTTCATTTCTGCTGTGAAAGCGTCTTCGTCGATTTCCATGCCTTCTTCTGCCAGGATTTCTTTTGTCAGGTCAACAGGGAAACCGTATGTGTCATACAGACGGAAGGATTTTTCACCGCTCATCACTTTTTCGCCGGCAGCTTTCATTTCTTCCATGTCTGCTTTCAGGATTTCCATACCTTTGTCGATGGTCTTATAGAAGCTGTTTTCTTCGATGGACAGGATTTTGAAGATATAATCCTGTTTTTCCACCAGTTCGGGATAAGCTTCGCCGCTGCAAGCGATTACGGATTTGGACAGTTCTGCCAAAAATTCGCCTTCGATGCCCAAGAGTTTGCCATGGCGAGCCGCACGACGCAGCAGACGACGCAGTACATAACCACGGCCTTCGTTGGAAGGCAGTACGCCGTCAGCAGTCATCATAGTTACGGAACGGATGTGGTCAGTGATAACACGAACGGAAACGTCTGTTTTATGGTCTTTGCCGTATTCTACGTTTGCTTTTGCACAAACAGCGTCACGGATGGATTTTACAGTATCTACGTCGAAAATGGAGTCAACGCCCTGCATGATGGTTGCCATACGTTCCAGACCCATACCGGTATCTACGTTTTTCATAGCCAGTTCTGTGTATGTGCCGTCTTCTTCGGCGTTGAACTGTGTCAATACCAGATTCCAGAATTCCATGTATCTGTCGCAGTCACAGCCTACGCCGCAGGTAGGGCTGTCACAGCCGTATTCAGGACCACGGTCATAGTAGATTTCTGTACAAGGACCGCAAGGACCTGTGCCGTGTTCCCAGAAGTTGTCTTCTTTGCCCAGTTTTACGATTCTGTCCCAAGGCAGACCTACTACATCATGCCAGATTTTACCTGTTTCATCGTCTTCTTCGTAAATGGTTACATACAGTCTGTCTTCGGGGATTTCCAGTACTTTTGTTACGAATTCCCAAGACCAGGGTACGATTTCATTTTTGAAGTAATCACCGAAGGAGAAGTCGCCCAGCATTTCAAAGAATGTGCCGTGACGAGCAGTTTTCCCTACGTTGTCGATATCACCTGTACGGATACATTTCTGGCAGGTTGTCACTCTTTTGCTGGGAGGGATTTCCTGACCTGTGAAGTATGCTTTCATGGGCGCCATACCGGAGTTGATCAGCAGCAAGCTGTTGTCGTTGCGGGGCACCAGAGGGAAGCTGGGCAGACGCAGATGGTCTTTGCTTTCAAAGAATTTCAGAAATTCTTCACGAATTTCGTTTACACCTAAATATTTCATATCTTACCTCCTTAAATATTTTCAATCTGTTAACAGGATACCCGGAAAATAAAAAAGCCCCTGACAAAAGTCAGGGACGAATTCACCGTGGTACCACCCTTGTTACGCCCAAAGGGACGTCACTCGAAACCTTTAACGCAGGCATACGCTTTGACATACTATTCTTTCCGCCAAAGAGCTGTGGTTCTTACCCGAAAAGACTGCTTCGGCAATGTGCTGCGGGAAATCTTCCACCAGTGATTTCCTCTCTGGAACGTCCACCCCTTGCGTACTCCTTCTTTTCTTGGCTTGTTTCCATATAAAAATACAATTAGATTATAGACATGCCCTGTCACTTTGTCAAGAAAAACCGCTGTTTTCCGGTAAAAATCACCATATGTGGCTTTTGCGTCTTATGGTATCATGGAAAAAGGGCATTGTTCTTATGAAAAAGGGGGATTTGTATGAAAAGTATTGCTGGCGTTCTGGCCGTCACTTTGAACCTGTTGATACTGACGCTGATCTGGGGCTTTGCCTATCTGCATGCCTACACAGATGCACTGGCAGGCACATTCATGCCAGAAGAATATCGGTATCTGCCTGTTCCGCTGATGGTTGTTGTCATTGGTTCTATGATTGCGGAACTTGGTATCATTTACCGGCAGGAATTGTCCGCTTATTTCAAGGAGAAAGAAAAGAGGGACTGATGCAAAATCACCTTCCTTTAGGGGAAAATTTTTTATGAACATAAACAGAAAAATAAAAAAAAGGCTGTAGACACAGCCTTTTTTATTTTCTTTAATAACCTACAGCAGTTACGCCATATTCTGCCTGTTCAGCAGTAAATTTTTCAAACTCTAACTGGTCTTTCAATCCTTCGCGAGAGAAAGAAGAAATGCTCAGATATTCCTCAGCTTTTTTTGCAGCCTGTTCGTTCCAGTCTGCGCCACAATTGTCTGCACCATACTGTGCTTCTTCGTCTGTAAAGCCTTCAAACTTCAGCTGGTCCACCAATCCATCATGTGAAAAAGCTGTGATTGCCAGATAATCTTTTGCTTTTGCCAAAGCATTTTTCTGACCCATTGTCACTTCGGGTTCGCTGGCTTCTTCCTGATTCGCTTCTTCATTATTGGTTTCTTCATTATTCGTTTCTGTTCCCTGTGTTTCCACTGCTTCAGGTGTATCGTTCTGTACATCTGTACCACTATTTCCACCAGAATTTCCAAAAGCGAAAAAGAGCAGTACAATAATGATCAGCCAAAACCACCATTTCTTAAAAATTGATTTTTTCCCTTTTTCCATAAATACTCAAGCCCCTTCCTTATTTCACGTTATATGACACTTACTTATCATATTAAATAGTGCCCATACAAATGTCAAGCCGATTCCCGTTTTTACCCCATTCTTTTCATTTCTCCCAGCACTTCTCCCATGCGCTTCATACCCACTTCGATTTTATCGTCGGTAAGTCCCGCGAAGCTCAGCCGCACATGACTGCCTGTTCCCCCTTCGATGAAGAACTGGCTGCCCGGAGAAACCAGCACATTTTTCTCCAACGCTCGATTGCAGAACACTTCCGCATCTACACCGTCAGGCAGACGCACCCACAGGCTCACGCCTCCTTCTGGCAAGTCAAAAGATGCTCCCTGCGGCAAAAGATACTTCTTTGCCATGGAAACAGCTTTCCGATATTTGCCGCTGCCGTACTGGCGCACCTGTTTCCCATGGGCTTCCCAGCCATTGACCCGGAGATATTCCTCCAAGGATTTCTGGATGAACCCAGATGTGGAAATATCTGTGGTATACTTCGCTTCCATAACCGCATGACGGACTTTTTTCGGCAATACCATCAGCCCCATACGCAGACCGGGCATCAAAATCTTGGAAAAACTCTTGATGTAAATGACGCGATTCTTATAGTCCAAGGCTTTCAGAGGCAAAGGCATTTCCCTGCTGTAATGGAAGTCATAAAAGTCATCTTCCTCAATGATATAGGTATCGTATTTTTCCGCCAATTCCAGCAGGCGGCGTTTTTTCTCCATGGAATAAGAAACGCCTGTAGGTGTCTGGAAATATGCCATCATATAGATAAAACGGGGATGGTACAGCTTCAGATAATTTTCCAGTGCTTCCATTTCCATGCCGTCGACTTCCATGGGGATGCCCACCAATTTTGCCCCTCTAGACAGGAATGCCCCTGCCGCACCATAAAAGGTAGGGCTTTCCACAAAGACCACATCTCCATACCGCAAAATGGCTTTGGACATAATATCGATACCCTGCTGGGCACCGGAAATAATCTGCAAATGCTCCGCCGCCGTATGGATGCCAAAAGATGCCAGATAACGGCAGAGTTCCTCCCGCAGAGGCAGATACCCCATACTGTCCGTATAACGGAAGGCGCCGCCTTTTTCCCGCTCCAACACCGTATCAAATGCTTTTTTGAAGGCATCCACGGGAAACAGTTCGTTTGGCAGGGATGACAATGTGAAGTTGATGGCGTGTTCCAGCGCAGGTGTTTTTTCAAACAATTGCAGATTTCGTCTTGCCACAGGCTCCGGCACTTTTTCTACGGGCAAAGGGGAAATATAGGTGCCGCTGCCCACTCTGGAATAGACCATCTGCTTCTGTTCCAGATATTTATAAGCCGTTACCACCGTCACTGTATTGACGCCGAAATGGGAGGCCATTTTCCGAATGGGCGGTAATTTACTATCCGCAGGCAAAAGCCCATCTGCCGCCAAAGCGCCAATGGCGTCGGCAAGCTGACGATACATAGGCACTTCTGATGTTTTATCCAGTTGTATCTGAAAAATCTCGTCCATGTTTCCACCTTCTTTCTATCTCAAACCAAAAAGAAACCGGAAATTTCTGTTTCTTTCAAAATTTCCGGCTGTTTTCTATTTCAATACTGTTTTCTGCCTGATGCACCGGGGATGCCCATGGCTTCCCGATACTTGGCTACGGTTCTGCGGGAAATCTGCACACCCTGTGCCACCAGTTTTTCCGTCAGTTCCCGGTCGCTGAGAGGATGGGTCTTATCCTCGCCGTCAATGATGTCAGCCAGCTGTTTCTGCACACTATTGGCAGATACGCTTTGAGCACCATCGGTGACAACGGCTTTGGAAAAGAAATCACCCAAGGCAAATACCCCTTTGTCGCATTGGAGATATTTATCCTTTACGGCACGGCTGATGGTGGACTCATGCACCTGCATTTTTTCCGCCACATCCACCATACGCAAAGGCTTCAGGGCTCCATTGGGAGAGAGGAAAAATTCCCGCTGCACTGCCACAATCTGTTTTGCCGTTTCCAGCAAAGTGGATTCCCTTCTGCCTACACACTGCACTGCCCATTCTGCCTGCCGCAGTTTCTGGGCCACATATTCCTTGGTATCTTTGGAAGTATCTTCTTTCAAAATCTGCCGATAAGAAGGACTGATAAACAGTCTGGGCACCAGTGAGCTGTTGACGCTCACCAGCAGTTCTCCCCCTCTGCGTTCCACAAACACATCAGGCACCACGTATTCTACAGGCCGGTCATTGGCAAAACCGCTGCCGGGCTTGGGGGCACAGCTGCGAACCTCCGCCAAGGCTTCTGCCATTTCTTCCATAGATATATGCAGCTTCTTGGCGATATAGGAGATGCGGTTTTTGGCAATATCCGCCAAATAATTTTCTACAATATTCTGGGCTGCCACAGAAGCGCCTTTCTGCATGAGCTGTATCTTCAGGCATTCCTTCAAATCTCTGGCGCCTACGCCGGGCGGGTCAAGCTTCTGCAAATGTCCCAGAATCTCCTCTGCCCGCTGTTCATCCAGATGATACCGTTCCATAGCCGCTTCCAAGGCGTCTGTTTCCAGATAGCCGCTTTCTTCCGTACTTTCCGCCAGAAATGTCAGCACCTTTTTTTCTTTCTCGCATACAGGCAGCAAGTGAATCTGAAACAGCAGATATTCCCGCAGGCTCTGGGCTTCCTTCTTGCCATAACGCAGGTCTTCCCGTTCCTTTTCGTTATCCATTTCCGTCTGGTAAAAGCCCCGGTTCTGCTCATCGCTTTCCTGGAGCCACTCCAATTTTTGCAGCAGTTTTTCATCCTCCGGCAAAAGAGGACGTTCTTCTGACCAGTCCAGCAGAGGATTTTCTTCCGCCACTTCCCGTATGTATTCCGATAACGCCAATGTGTTCATCTGCAGGATCTCAACGGACTGCTGCATCCGCTGGGAAAGTATCTGCTTTTGCTGTATTTGCAGCGAAAGATCCATATCCTCCGCCTCCTTCCCGCCTATTTTGTTTTTATTGTAACACAGTGAAATGGGTGTAGCAAGTTTTATGCCATTATTTTACATATTTATGAAATATTGGGCTTATTTTTTGTAAAAGATACCAGTTTTCCGAATGAAATGTTGGTAATAAATTATCATTTACATTTATAGATAATAATAGTACACTTTAGGGGAAGAAAATATTTTGGATACAAACTAACTGGGAATTGATTTCATAAAATGCGATTCTTACCTAATTAAATACATCTTAAAATTTGATGTAACGAAACACATATTTTGCTTAAAAAAGCATTTTTCCCGTTTTTTTGGCAAAAAAATGTTGTGAATTTCTTATTTTTGTATTAAAATATTGCTGTTATATATAGCTATATTTTTATAAAGTATAACCAAACCAAGCGTTTCCAGCCAAATGCTTGTCTTTTGTGCTGTAAACGCAAAAATCACTTGACAGAGGGGGATAATATGCAAGCTTTAACGTTCAAACGTGGAGTTCACCCGCCCGATGGAAAAGCTCTGTCTGCAGAGCAGCCCATTCAGGTGATACTCCCCAAAGAAAACTCTGAGTTGTTCTACCCTATGTCCCAGCATATCGGGGCTCCTTGTGAACCTCTGGTAGCAGTTGGCGACCATGTAAAAGTAGGACAGAAAATCGCTGAATCACCTGCATTCATGTCTTCTCCCATCTTTGCCAGCGTATCTGGTGAAGTTGTGGACATTAGACCCATGCTGGTACCCGGCGGCGCAACTGTAAAATCCATCGTTGTCAAAAACGACGGCAAGATGGAAGAAATCGAAGGTCTGAACCAGGGCAGAGATTACACAACCATGTCCAACGAAGAAATTCTGGCAGCAATCAAAGATGCCGGCGTTGTTGGTCTGGGTGGTGCGGGCTTCCCCACACATGTAAAACTGAACCCTCCCAAAGACACACCTATCGATCACATCCTCATCAACGCAGCTGAATGTGAACCTTACCTCACATGCGACTACCGTCTGATGCTGGAAGAACCCGAAAGAATCGTAAAAGGTCTGCAGATCATGCTGAAACTGCACCCCGGTGCAAAAGGCGTTATCGGTATCGAAATGAACAAGCCCAAAGCCATCGAATCCATGACAAAGGCTTGTGAAGGCATCGACAACATCACTGTTCAGCCTCTGGTGACCAAATTCCCTCAGGGTTCTGAAAAACACCTGATTTACGCTATCACAAAGAGAGAAGTAAAATCTGGTGCACTGCCTGCAAGCGCTGGCTGTATCGTAGACAACGTTGATACTGTTGTTGCAATCGAAAGAGCTATCTGCAAAGGCAGACCTCTGATGAGAAGAATCGTAACTGTTTCCGGTAAAGGTATCAAAAACCCCGGTAACTACAAGATCAGAATCGGTATGACACTGAGAGATCTGGTAGATGCTATCGGCGGTTTCAACGAAGGCGCAAACGCTCCTGTAAAACTGATTGCCGGCGGTCCTATGATGGGTCCTACCCTGTATACTCTGGATGTTGCTTCCGTTAAGACCACTTCTGGTCTGCTGTGCTTCACACAGGAAGAAGCTTTCATTCCTGAAGAAAGAAACTGTATCCGTTGCGGTAAATGCGTAGAACATTGCCCTATGGGCCTGCAGCCTTTCCTGCTGAATGCATGCGCACTGAAAGGCGACGGCGAAGGTTTCGTAAAACATCACGGTCTGGATTGTATCGAATGTGGTTCTTGTTCTTACGAATGTCCCGCAAAACGCCAGCTGGCACAGTCCATCCGCGCAACTAAGAAAATCGAAGCAGGCAAAAAAGCTGCCGCAGCCGCTGCTGCAAGAGCAAAAGCGGAAGCTGAAGCAAAAGCCAAAGCTGAAAAGAACTGAGAAGGGGGAGAGTAAAGAATGGCTAATTTTGTAGTATCCGGTACCCCTCATGTGCGTTCTAAAGAATCCATTCAGAGCATCATGCGTGACGTTATCATCGCGCTGGTTCCTGCAACAGCAGCGGGTATCTATTTCTTCGGTCTTCAGGCATTGATCCTGATTGCAGTTTCCATCATCGCCAGCGTATTCTTCGAATGGCTGTATCAGAAACTGCTGAAAAAACCTGTAACTATCAGTGACCTGTCTGCAGTTGTAACAGGTCTGCTGCTGGCAATGAACCTGCCTGCAAGCGCTCCTATCTGGGTGCCTATCGTAGGTTCTGCATTCGCAATTATTTTTGCAAAACAGCTCTTCGGTGGTCTGGGTCAGAACTTCATCAACCCTGCACTGGCTGGTAGAGCATTCCTGTTGGCTTCCTATCCTACAGCGATGACAACATGGACAGCTCCTGTTGGTTTCAGCGGCGCTGACGCTGTTGCTGTTGCAACACCTCTGGCTACACTGAAAACAGGCGCTATGCCCGACGCTAGTCTGGCAGACGTAATCCTGGGTACAAACATCGGCGGTTGTATCGGTGAAACATGCGCTGTTGCACTGATCATCGGCGGTATCTACCTGCTGGTAAAACACGTTATCAGCTGGAGAATCCCTGTACTGTACATCCTGACAGTATTCGTACTGACCGCTGCTATCGGCAGAAAAGGTCTGCGCGTACCTGTTTATGAAATCTTCACCGGCGGTCTGATGCTGGGTGCTTTCTTCATGGCAACTGACTATGCATCTTCCCCCGTTACACCGAAAGGTCAAATCATCTTTGCCATCGGTTGTGGTATCATCACCACTCTTATCAGAATCTTCGGTGGTTACCCTGAAGGCGTATCCTACTCTATTCTGATCATGAACCTGGCTGTACCTCTGATCGAAAGATTCACAGAACCTAAGATCTTCGGTGCACTGCCTAAAGTGAAGGAGGCGAAAAAAGCATGAACACAAAAGAAGTAGTAAAACCTGCAGTTGTGCTTCTGCTTATTTCCGCAGTAGCTGCGGCTTGCCTGGGTGCGGTTTCTGAAATCACAAAAGAACCCATCGCACTGCAGAACGAAAAAACACTGAACGAATCCATGCAGGCAGTTATGCCCGAAGCAGGCAGCTTTGAACAGCTGACTGACGCAGAACTGACTGGTACAATCACCGCAGTATATCAGGCTGATAACGGCGGCTATGTTATCACAACAGAACCCAGCGGCTTCGGCGGCGTAGTAAACACTATGGTTGGTATCGACGCGGACGGCGTTATCACTGGTCTGCGTGTAACTGGTCACTCCGAAACACCTGGTCTGGGCGCAAAATCCACAGAACCCGATTTCTATGAACAGTTCACAGGCAAATCCGGCACTGTAGCTGTTACAAAAGACGGCGGCGAAATCGTGCCCATCACAAGTTCCACCATTACTTCCAGAGCCGTATGTTCCGGCGCACAGGAAGCTTTGGATTGGGTCGCAGCGAACGGAGGTGCTAACTAATGGCTAACCCGATTAAAATCATCAAAAATGGTATTATCGACGAAAACCCTACCTTTATCCAGGTAATCGGTATGTGTCCTACACTGGCTGTTACAAGCTCCGCTATCAACGGTATCGGTATGGGTCTGTCCACAGCAGCGGTTTTGATTTTCGCGAACCTTTTCATCTCCCTGCTGAGAAAAGTTATTCCCGATAAAGTAAGAATCCCTTGCTTCATCGTTGTAATCGCTACATTCGTTACAATCGTTCAGCTGCTGCTGCAGGCTTACCTGCCCAGTCTGAACGCATCCCTGGGGCTGTACATCCCCCTGATCGTAGTTAACTGTATCATTCTGGCAAGAGCAGAAGCTTTTGCTTCCAAGAATGGTCCCTTTGCTTCCATCTGTGATGGTATTGGTATGGGTCTGGGCTTCACCGTTGCTCTGGCAATCATCGGTCTGGTTCGTGAATTCATCGGTTCCGGTACTCTGTTCGATGTAACAGTACTGCCCGAAGCATTCCCCAGAACACTGCTGTTCGTAATGGCTCCCGGCGCATTCTTCACACTGGGCTGCCTGATGGCTGCGCTGAACCATTTCAGAAACAAGAAAAAAGCATAAGGAGGGGTAGAGAATGTATCTGATTTTGTTATTATTGGCCGGGATTTTCGTAAACAACTACGTATTGTCCCAGTTCTTAGGCATCTGCCCGTTCCTCGGCGTTTCCAAGAAAGTGGATACCGCAGCAGGTATGGGTGTTGCCGTAATCTTCGTTATCGTATTGGCCTGTGCAGCTTCCTGGCTGGTTTACAACCTGATCCTGGTTCCCCTGCACATCGAATACCTGTATAACATCGCGTTCATTCTGGTTATCGCATCCCTGGTACAGTTTGTAGAAATGTTCCTGAAAAAAGCAGCTCCTGCGCTGTATCAGGCACTGGGCGTATTCCTGCCCCTGATCACAACAAACTGTGCAGTTCTGGGTGTTGCCGTAACCAACATGCAGAAAGAATATTCTTTCATCGAATCCATCTTCAACGGTATCGGCGGCGCTGCTGGTTTCGCACTGGCAATCGTACTGTTCGCTGGTATCCGTGAAAGAATCGCAGACAACGATACACCTAAGGCATTCGACGGTTTCCCTATGGCTCTGGTAACCGCTGGTTTGATGTCTATCGCTTTCCTGGGATTCTCCGGTCTGATCAAACTGTAATGCAAGGAGTGTGACAAAAATGGACATTATGAATATTGTATACCCGATCCTGAGTATCGGTGGCCTTGGTGTTGTTTTTGGTGCAGGCCTTGGCATTGCCGGCGAGGTCTTCAAAGTAGATGAAGATCCCAAGATCGGCCAGATTTTGGAAGTACTGCCCGGCGCTAACTGCGGTGGCTGTGGCTTCCCCGGTTGTGGTGGTTGTGCTGCTGCAATCGCTGCTGGTTCTGCTCCCGTTAACGCTTGCCCTGTTGGCGGCGCTGCTGTAGCAGAAAAAGTAGGTGCAATCATGGGTATCGAAGCATCCGCTTCCGAACCTGTAGCTGCATTCGTAAAATGCGGCGGCACTTGCGAAACAGCAAAAATGAAATACGACTACTTTGGTATTGACGACTGTAACATGGCTGTACAGCTGGCTGGCGGCGGCGCTAAGAGCTGCACATACGGCTGTCTGGGTCTGGGCAGCTGTAAAAAAGCTTGTGCTTTCGGCGCAATCGAAATCATCGACGGCGTTGCAGTAGTAGATAAAGATAAATGTGTAGCTTGTGGTAAATGCGTATCTGCTTGCCCGAAACACATCATCGAACTGCTGCCTGCTAAGAAGAAAGTAAAAGTACAGTGCTCTTCCAAAGATGTTGGTAAGAATGTAATGCAGGTTTGCTCCACAGGTTGTATCGCATGTAAGATCTGTGAAAAGAACTGTCCTTTCGATGCAATCCATGTTATTGACAACGTGGCAGTTATCGATTACAGCAAATGTAAATCCTGCGGCATCTGTGCAAACAAATGCCCTAAAGGCGTTATCACAGGTAAGAGACCTGCTGCTCCCGCTGCTGAAGCAAAACCCGCAGCACCCGCTGCAGCTGCTGCTCCCAAAGCAGAAGCTCCTGCTGCTGAAGCACCTAAAGCAGAAGAAAAACCTGCTGAATAATCCAAAACAGCAAAACGGTGAAGTCTTTGACTTCACCGTTTTTTTTTATTCCCTTATACCCCTTCCAAACCAAAAGCTGGAACCCTAAAGATACATAGGTTCCGACTATTTCATTTTTAAGAATTGTTATCTTCCCATACATCTGCTTTGCTTTTTTCTGCTGCCACTGGCCCCGCCTTTTCCATAGGGTTCTGCCTCCTCCTCTTTCCTTTGTCAAAAAGCGCCGCCTTTCGTCATTTTCTCAAGGAAATCAACGGTTTTCACCCTGTTTTTTTATGTTTTGTTCCCTTTACCCCCTTGTCAAAATATGATATACTTTTGGAAATAACACAGGAGGACAATCACATGAAAGGACGTTCACAAAACATTTGGGTTTTGATACTGCTGCTGCTGGCTGGCGTTGTGCTGGGCGGATTTTTGGCACAGCTTCTGAGCGGTTACCCTGCCTTGAGTTGGCTCGGTTATGGCAAAAGCTTCGGGCTTACCTCTCCTTTGGTGTTGGATTTGGGCGTGCTGACACTGCAATTTGCTTTTACGGTACGTTTTACCATCGCCGGTATTCTGGGTATCGTCCTTGCTTTTTTTATTTATCGCAAAATTTAAACAGATCCAGCCGTCTGTTTCGGGGAAATGCCACGGGAAGGACGGTTTTTTTCTGTCGTTTTTTGCGCGGAAATTTTCTGCTTTTTCCTAATTCCAATGGCTTTTTTATTGAAAATTCCGCAAAAAAAAGGTATTATAAAATGTAAGGCTTTTTCAGGAAAGAAAAATCAATTCTGGTTTTTTATGATAGAAAGGGGTTAATTGAATTTATGTTTTCCAAAGATATGGGTATCGACTTGGGTACCGCTAATACACTGGTTTATATGCGTGAAAAAGGCATCATCGTCAACGAACCTTCCGTTGTAGCCATCAACGTGCAGACAAAAGAAGTGCTGGCTGTTGGCAATGAAGCAAAAGAAATGATCGGACGTACACCCGGCAACATCGTTGCCATCCGTCCCATGAAAGACGGCGTTATCGCAGACTTCGACGTAACACAGGCTATGCTGCGTTACTTCATCAATAAGGCTTATGTGCGCTCCATGTTTGGCCCTAAGCCCCGCATCGTCATCTGCGTACCTTCCGGCGTAACAGAAGTAGAAAAAAGAGCTGTACTGGAAGCAGCTATTGCTGCCGGCTCCAAAGATAAAGACACTTACCTCATCGAAGAACCCATGGCTGCATCCATCGGCGCAGGTCTGCCCGTTGCAGAACCTACCGGCAGCATGGTCGTAGACATCGGCGGCGGTACCAGCGAAGTGGCAGTCATTTCCCTGGGCGGCATCGTTACCAGCACATCCCTGCGCGTAGCCGGTGATGCTCTGGACAACGCCATCGTCAACTACATCAAACGTGAATTCAACCTGGCCATCGGTGACAGAACCGCAGAAGAAATCAAAATCACCATCGGTTCCGCTTACCCTCTGGAACAGGAAGAAAAAATGGAAATCCGCGGTCGTGACCTGCTTTCCGGTCTGCCTAAGACCATCGAAGTCAACTCCGTACATGTACGTGAAGCACTGAGTGAACCTGTGGCTTCCATCATCGAAACCATCAAGCAGACACTGGAAGCAACTCCTCCCGAACTGGCTGCTGACGTTATGGAATACGGTATCACTTTGACAGGCGGCGGCGCACTGCTGCGCGGTCTGGATGAACTGATCACATCCGAAACAGGCATGCCTGTTCATGTGGCAAACGAACCACTGAACTGCGTTGCTATGGGTACTGGTCTGGTGCTGGAACACATCGATACACTGAAAAACGTATTGATCTCCCCCAGAAAAGCATTGTTCTAAGAATCTGAAATCATCGTGAAGGAGCGTTTCAATTGTTTTCCTTTTTTGAAAAATACAAAAAATTCATATTCACTGGCGCCATCATTCTTTTGACCGTATTGGCGCTGGTGACAAGCGGAAAAAAGCTGAATGCCACCATTTTTGAAAGTGCCCTCGGCTTTGTTGTGACGCCCTTTCAGGATATTACTTCCGGCATCGGCAGATGGGTGGAAAACACCACCTCTGAACGCCGGGAAGAGGAAGAAATTCTGGCGGAAAACGAAAGCCTGCGGGAACAGGTGGCATCCCTGCAAGCAGACAACACCCGTCTTTCTCTTTATGAAAAAGAGAACGCAAAACTTTCCGCACTGCTGAAGATTGCCCAGAAATACCCGGAATACAACACTTTCGGTACTACCATCATTGCCAAGAACCCCGGCAGCTGGTATGACGTATTCACCGTAGACAAAGGCACTTCCGACGGCGTAGAAGCCAACATGGTACTGGCTGCGCCGGAAGGTCTGGTGGGCAAAATCATTGAAAGCGGCGCTACTTACGCCAAAGGCCAGTCCATTCTGGACAGCCGCAGCTCTGTGCCTGCCATGAGCGCCCGTACAGGGGACTTAGGCGTTGTGAAAGGGGATTACACCCTTATGAACAACGGGCTGTGTAAAATGGAATATATCGACGCAGAGGCGGAAATCGCCGTAGGGGATGAAATCGTCACTTCCCATCTGAGCGATGTTTATCCGCCGGGGCTGACCATCGGCCGTGTGAAAGAAATCAAAAACGACACCAACGGTCTGACCCGTTATGCCATCATCGAACCGGCAGTAGATCTGAAACATCTGGATACCCTGCTGGTCATTGACAAAACAAACACCCGTACCGTTTCTCCCGGTGACCTGTCTGTTTCCACAGATATTCCTGCTACAGAGCCGGAAACAGAAGAAGAACCACTGACCGAAACGAATACAGAAGACACTGAAAACACTAACACCGAAACCACTGACACCGGCAATACACCGGATACAGAAACACAGACAAACAGCAATTCGGAGGCTGACACAAATTGAGAATTTTATTGACAGGTATTCTTATTTTCGTCAACTTCATACTGCAGACCACATTGCTCCCGTATATTTCCATTGGGGGCATTCTGCCTAATACGGCGCTGATTATCGTGGTTTCCTATGCCCTGCTCCGTGGCAGCACAGAAGGCGCCATTGTGGGCTTTTTCAGCGGTCTGCCCATTGATATTTTCTTCGGTACATCCTTTGGGTACTATACCCTGCTGTTCCTCCTTGCCGGTCTTTTGATTGGTCGGAGCCAGAAGGATTTCTACCGGGAAAATTATCTGCTGCCCATCATCATCTGTTCACTGGCAGCCATCGTATATGAAAGCATTATTTTCATCACCGGTTTTTTCCTTCAGGGAAATACCACGGTGCTGTATTTTCTGGTGCGTCTGGCGCTGCCGGAAGCCGTTTACACAGCGGTTGTCACCATTCCCATTTACCGTCTGCTCTTTGGCATCAATGAATGGCTGGAGTTAAAGGAAAAATACAAGTATCGGCTGTTTTAATAAAACCTGCCTGCCATGAAGGAGGTTCCTATGCGTAAATATTGGGAACATTTTTTAGATCTATGCAAAAGCAGAATATTTGTCGTATTGTGCGGGATTTGTCTGCTTTTTTTCATATTGCTCGTCCGTCTGTTTCTTTTGCAGATCGTCAACGGGAAGGAATACAATGAGTCACTGCTCACCAGCGTATCCAAGGAGGTCAACGTGCCCGCGCCCCGCGGCAACATCTACGACCGCTACGGCAGACCACTGGCTGTGAACAAAGTGGCTTATTCCGTACAGATTGACGACAGCATCACACCGGATCTGACTGCTTACCGTGCAGACCTGATTCGTGACCTGCTGGATACCCTCTTTGCTTCCGGCACAGAAGCCAATGACGCCCTGCCCATTTCCAAATCTACCCCTGCTACATTCACCTTTGAAGGGGATGAAAAAGAACGGGAAGAAGCGGAAGAAGCATGGAAAACAGAAATCGGTCTGGATCGGAAACAAATGGATTATACTGCTGACGAATGTCTGAATTATCTCTACGAAAAGTATGAGGTGCCCGAAGACTACACCACTGCGCAGAAACGCATGTATGTCTACTATGACCTGACCCTTTCCGACAAGAGCCTCATGTGTCTGACACTGGCACAGAAGCTGACGGAATTCGGCGAAACCATCATTGACGACATTCCGCTGGATACGGAATATCCTTATTCCTTCCAGTTCGGCGGCAGCAAGACAAAAGAAGAAAACTGGAAGCTTTCCTTCCTTATGGAAGATGAACAGCTTTCCTATGATTCTCTGGAAACACTGGATTATCTGCGGGACTTCTTCGGCTTCCCCGAATACCTGCCTGACGATCTGGTGAGAAAAGCCGTGGGCATCCGTAATTCCCTTTACGAAGTGCGTTATCAGAAATATCAGTCTGTGACCATTGCCACGGAAATCAGTGACAAAACACTGGCTTATGTAGAAGAAAATCAGGATGTATTCCCCAACGTGGTCATCAGTACCGTTTCTCTGAGAGAATACCCCAACGGGGAACATTTTTCACAAATCATCGGTTATATCCGCCAGATGACCGAGTCTGACATTGCTTTGTATCAGGATATCGTCGACGCAGAAGGCAATCCTGTTTACAGCTCCACAGATATTGTCGGTCAGTCTGGTATCGAAAAACTGTACGAACAGGATCTGAACGGCACCGACGGCAAAATCACCATCGAAGTCGACAAAGAAGGCCGCCGTATGAGCACCATCAGCTCCACAGATCCCATCCCCGGCAAAGATGTATACCTGACCATTGACAGTGAACTGCAGTCCATTGCTTACACTTCTTTGGAAAACGCTTTGCGGGATGTACTGCTCAACCGCCTCTCTTCCGGCGGGAAATACGGCATTTCCACCACGGAACTTTTCACCACCATGGTCAATGCCAACCATATTTCTTCTTCCCTGATGCTTTCCGCACAGGAAGGAACGGTACAAAAATCACTGGTAGACCGCTGCAAGGCTTCTGTCTCTGATTTCTCAGTGGACGCGGAAAACGCAGTGGAAATCCTCCAGACCTTCCTCACAGACGGTCTGACAAACGGCAGTGTTTCCGCACAGGAACTGCTGCTGTGCATGATCGAGCAGGAAAGAGTGCCTGCCACACCGGAAGAAACAGAAGCTGTGAAAAACGGTTCTCTGTCCCCTTCTTCCTTCGTCATCCGTAAACTGGAAAGCGGCGAAATGAGCCCCGCTGACACAGCCCTTGACCCTTGTACCGGGTCTGTGGTGGTTTCTGAAGTAGACAGCGGTCAGGTGCTGGCACTGGTAACTTACCCGTCTTACGACAACAACCAACTGGTCAATACTTTCAACAACAGCTATTATAACCAGCTGCTGGAAGACACCAACACACCTTTGGTTAACCGTCCGCTGAAACAGAAAAAAGCGCCCGGTTCCACATTCAAAATGGTTTCTGCCATTGCAGGTCTGGAAACCGGCACCATCACTCCTTCCACCGTCATCACGGACAAAGGGATATTCAAAGACGCCGGTACCCCTTACGCCCGCTGCTGGATCTACAGCAACAACGGCGGTACCCACGGCGCTGTCAACGTTTCTCATGCACTGGAAGTATCCTGTAACTACTTCTTCTATGAACTGGGTTACCGCATGGGCAACGCGGAAAACGGCACCACAGAACAGTCCATTGCCACACTGAACGAATACATGGCAGGCTTCGGTCTGAACTCTGTCACCGGCATTGAACTGGAAGAATACGGCCCTACTATGGCATCTCCTTACTACAAGGAACGTACCATCAAAACATACAACCCCGACGCAACCAGCAGCCAGACACGCTGGACAGACGGGGATACCATCCGTGCCTTCATCGGCCAGTCCATCAACAGCTACACACCGGCACAGATGAACCGCTACATTGCCACACTGGCAAACGGCGGCACATTGTACCAGTATCATCTGGTGGACAAAGTGGTCAACCCTGACGGCACCATACACGAAGAAAAAGACGAAGTCATCGAAAACCAGATGGATCTGAAGGAAGAAAATCTGGCAGCCGTTTACGAAGGGATGTATCTGGTTGCCAACGGCTCCAAAGGTACCATGCGTACCGCCTTCAAAGACCTGCCCGTCACGGTGGCAGCAAAGACAGGTACCGCGCAGGAAGACCTGTCCCGCAGCTCTCATACCTGGCTGGTCTGCTTCGCGCCTTACGAAGACCCTCAGATCGCCATCACCGTCATGATCCCCTTTGCCGAGAACTACGGTTCTCCCGCGCCAAAGGTAGCATCCGCCATCATCACGGAATATCTGGGACTGGACTACACACCGACAAACACCAATATGGAAACCGTATTGGATCAGTAATATTTTCAGGAGGGGAACTATGAATCAGGAAAACTATGTCATCTTCAAAGGAACCAAGGACGGCGTAACGGTACTGTTTCAGCCGGACGTTCCTTTTGAGGAACTTTGCACACAATTGGAACAGAAAGTAGAAGAAGCAGGGAAATTCTTCGATAATGTGAAAACATCTCTGGCCTTCAAAGGCAGAAGCTTCACCGAGGAGGAAGAAGAAAAACTGCTGCAGATCATCGCAGAACGCACTACCATGCGCATCACATTCGTCAAAACAGAAAACAACGAACTGAAGCAGATCTCTGAACTGCTGGAAAAAGACATCCGCGCATTCAACCTGACCAAATTCCACAGAGGCTCTCTGCGCAACGGTCAGAAAATCGAATTCGACGGCAGCGTTGTAGTCGTAGGCGATGTGAATCCCGGTGCGGAAATCAAAGCAACAGGCAACATCATCATCCTGGGTCAGCTCAAAGGCATGGCACATGCCGGCTGCAAGGGCATGACAGACGCGTTTGTCACCGCTGTTTACATGGCGCCGGTACAGCTGCGCATTGCGGACATCATCACACGTTTTCCTGAAGAAAACAAACACGGCCCGAAGCCGCCCGAATACGCTTTCGTCAAAGACGGTCAGATTTTCGTCATGGCTTTGTCGTAATTTGGGAAAACAAATTACTTTTTGCTAAAAAATTTTCGTGCAAATTCAGGATATATTTGTTAAAATACAGATATATATGATATTTTCGCTTAGGCAAAGAGATCTTAGGCTCTTTTGCCTGTCCCTGTCGCTCAGACAGGAACCATATTTGATTTAAGTAAAAAACTAGGGGGATATGATCCATGAGTGAAGTAATTGTAATCACCAGCGGCAAAGGCGGCGTTGGGAAAACCACTACCAGTGCAAACCTTGGCTGCGGTCTTGCCATTCAGGGCAAAAAGGTCGCTTTGGTAGACGCAGATATCGGTCTGCGTAATCTGGACGTTGTCATGGGGCTGGAAAACCGCATTGTATACGATCTGGTAGATGTGGTGGAAGGCAACTGCCGTCTGAAACAGGCGCTCATCAAAGATAAACGTTATGAAGGTCTGTTCCTGCTGCCTGCAGCGCAGACACGGGACAAAGACGCAGTTTCTCCTGAACAGATGCAGAAACTGTGCGAAAACCTGAAAGAAGAAGGATTTGACTATATCCTCATCGACTGCCCTGCCGGCATCGAACAGGGGTTCAAAAACGCCATTGCCGGCGCTGACCGCGCTGTTGTAGTCACCACACCGGAAGTATCCGCTGTCCGTGACGCTGACCGTATCATTGGTCTCTTGGAAGCAAACGGTCTGAACAACCCTACCCTCATCGTAAACCGTCTGCGTATCGACCTGGTAAAACGCGGCGAAATGATGAACATTGAAGACGTAACAGAGATCCTTGCTGTTGATATCTTGGGCGTAGTTCCCGATGACGAAACCATCGTTATCGCAACCAACAAAGGGGAACCCGCTGTCAGCAACGAAGAATCCCGCGCAGGACAGGCTTACCGCAACATCGTACGCCGCATCATGGGCGAAGATGTACCTCTGATGACCTTCGAGGAAGAACCGGAAACATTTATGGATAAGCTGAAAAAGCTGTTCCGCCGTTAATCCCCAGGTTTGGAAAGGAGTGTCACGATGGATTTCTTTAGCTTTTTTAAGAAAAAATCCGCACCGCCTTCCGGCAGTGTGGCAAAAGACAGACTGAAACTGGTGCTGGTACACGACCGCGTCAACTGCTCCTCTCAGGTACTGGAAATGCTGAAAACAGACATCATCAAAGTCATCTCCAACTACATGGAAATCGACGATGAAGAACTGGATATCCAGATCACCCAGACCGAATCTGATGACAAGAACGGTACCGTTCCTGTACTGTATGCCAATATTCCCATTAAGAGCATGCGCAAAGTCAACCAGGACTAATTGAAACAAACACAAAAAAACAAAGCCGGGGAACCTGAGCCAGACTCATGCTTCAACCGGCTTTGCTGTATTATAAAACCAACCTCTGGAGGTAGCCTATGCAAAGCAAAAAATGGCTCCAAAACCTGGATTGGTATCTCATCGGCGCCGTATGCATCCTTGCCGTTTTCGGCATCATCTGCATCGCCAGCGCCCTGCACTTCAATCTGGGAGAAGGAACTTCCGAAGTCTATAAACAGATCGTCTTTTTCATCATCGGCCTTGGACTGATGGTGGTGGCGGCCAATGTAGACTACGAATATTTTTCACAATATTATATCCCAATTTATTTCATCAACATCGTACTGCTGTTAGCAGTATTTGTGCTGGGGAACGAATCCAACGGCGCAACACGTTGGATCGCCATTGGGCCTTTGACCATTCAGCCGTCAGAGTTTGCCAAAGTCATGATGATTTTCTTTTTAGCCAAGTTCATTTCCCTGCATCAGTCAAAAATGACACGGCTGGATTTCTTCCTGAAGCTGTGCGTCATCGCCGGCATCCCCATCCTGCTGGTACTGAAGCAGCCTGCCCTTTCCGCCAGTCTGGTACTGGTGGCCATCTTCTGCATTCTGGTGTTCGTGGCAGGCATCGATATCATCTGGGTGCGGAATGTGGCAATCGTGGCTGTGCCGCTCATTGCTTTTATCCTCTTTGACGTCAGCCGGGAAAATCCCCTGATCATGGATAAGATCTTTGAACCCCACCAGTTCAACCGTATCCTGTCCTTCGTAGACCCTACAGCAAACCCTGACCTCTATTACCAGACAGAAAAATCCATCAATGCCATCGGCTCCGGTCAGCTGACAGGTAAAGGCCTGTTCCAAGGCACTTTGAACCAGCTCAGTTATCTGCCCGAACCCCATAATGATTTTATTTTTTCTGTAATTGGGGAGGAATTTGGATTTTTGGGTTGTATATTTACATTAGGGCTATTGCTCTTTGTGGTATTTCGTTGTATCATTATAGCATTATCTACGAGAGATACATTCAGCCAGCTCATTGTGGTGGGTGTGGCAGGCATGTTTGCCTTCCAGACCTTCGTTAACGCCGGCGTTGCGACGGGCATTGTGCCCAATACCGGCATGTCCCTGCCCTTTGTCAGCTACGGGGGCAGCTCCATGTGGACAAACATGGTGGCACTGGGACTGGTACTGAATATTCGAAAAAAAGAAACCAGATCATTATTCGAGGGGGGTTTATTATGAATATCGCATTGATTGCGGACGACAATAAGAAAAAACTAATGGAAAACCTTTGCATCGCTTACCGCCATATCCTGTGCAAACATGAGCTTTACGCAACAGCTACCACAGGCCGTTTGGTAAGTGAAGCTGCAAATTTGAATGTGCATAAATATCTGGCTGGGCAGCTGGGGGGCTCTGAACAGCTTGGTGCGCAGATCATCAACAACGATTTGGATATGATGATCTTCCTGCGTGACCCTGCTTCTCACCAGTCTTATGAAGAATACAGCAACCTGTTCCGCCTGTGCGACACCCACAACATTCCCGTTGCTACCAATCTGGCAACAGCGGAAGTGCTGCTGCTGGCGCTGGACAGAGGCGATCTGGACTGGAGAAACGTGGTGAGATAACATGCAGTTCACCTTTCATCCTGTACCCTTCTGGATCATCACAGGGTATTACCTTATCATCAATATCGTGCTGTTCTGTGCCATGGCCCTGGATAAAAAACGTGCCATCCGCGGCAGACGGCGGGTGCCTGAAAAAACATTGTTCCTGATGGCTATTTTAGGCGGCAGCATCGGGGGCTTTGTTGGCATGTTCACCCAACACCACAAAACAAAACATATTTCTTTTTATGTAGCTTATGGCTTAACAGCAGCCATGCACATTTTCCTGTGCTGGCTGCTGATGACTACCTTTGCCTTTACAGCATGAAAACATACCAGATAAAACTTTTATAAAAATAAAAAAGCTGAAATTCTTTCATAAGAATTTCAGCTTTCTTTGTTTTCTTATGAGGATGCCCTTTGCTCCACCATCTTTTTACAAATATATATATTTATTTATCTTCCATCTTTCGGATTTCTTCCAATGCCGCAAAAGCTGACCGCATTTCCTCCCGTACCAATTTTGTTTTTCTTTCATATACTTTACGATAAAAAGCAGTGCGTTTGGGGTCCGGCACAAACGACTTATTTTCTATCAGATTCGCTTCGAATGCTGCCTGCAAATCAGGAATATCCCCTATAGCGTATGCTGCCGTTGCCGCATTGGTCATAACAGCGCCTTGCGCGGTCTTTAATGTTGTTACACGGCAATTCAGCATGTCCGCTTTAATCTGGTTCCACAAATCCGAGCGGCTTCCGCCTTCTGTTACAACAATACAATTCAAATCAACGCCAGCTGCACGATACACATCTGTGACACCAATGTAATCATAGGCGATAGCTTCCAGAACCGCACGCCACAATACCGCCTGATCGGTATCCATGGTCATATTCAGGAAACAACCGCTTGCCGCAGAAATATCACCAAAGCCACCTGTCAGATATGGCAGGAACAGAACGCCATTGGCACCTGCCGGAACCTGTTTTGCACGTTCTGTCAGTACATCGAAATAGGCACCTTCCCCTTCTTTGCCGCAAATATTGTCCCGGAACCAGCGCAGCGCCAAACCGCCTGTACGAATAAAGCCCCAATAGAAATACGTATTTTCCAGCGTACCACTATTGAAAATCAAATCTGTTCCCGGTCTGCTCAATTCCGGCTTAATGCCATCTACTGCAATGCAGAACATAGCGCATGTGCCAGCAACATCCGCCGCTCTATTGACTGCTGTAACACCGCATCCAATCATACTCTGCATGGTATCCCCTGCACCAGCGCAAATGGGAATGCCTGCAGGCAAACCTGTTTTTTGTGCATATTCTTCTGTCAAATGCCCAATGATGTCCCAAGGTTTTACGATTCTTGGCAAATATTCTTTAGATAATCCCAAGATTTCCAGCTGTTCATCGCTCCATTCCTTTTTTTCTACTTTATACCCAAGGCCCCAGCCGGACATGGTACCCCAGTCAATGAAAGCGTCCTTTGCTTTACATCCAGCAAGATGGGACAGAATGTAAGGCGCATTGTGCAGGAATTTCTTCCCTCGTTTTTGAAATTCTTCACTATTTTTCAGGAACCATCTGGCAAAAAGCGCCGGGAACATACAGTTTGGTAGTGGATTACCCGTTTCTTTTGCCCAGATATCCAATCCCAAAGCCGCCAGTTCCTCTGCATCTGCCTGCGTACGAGAATCCAGATAATTGATATATGGCGTAATGGCATTGCCATCTTCATCGACACCCACAATACCTAAAATGACACCATCCCCAAAGATTGCCCGAATGTTCTCTGGTGACAGCCCTTTTTCCCGCATTTCTTTTGTGCAAGCCGCAATACTAGTCACTGCTGCCTCCACATACTGATCTGCATCCATTTCCACCCACCCGGGATGTGGATAGCGAAGCACTGTCGGTGTGCTGTGCTCTGTGATGCACTGCATGTTGCTGTCATAGACAGCAGCTTTCACACTCTGGGTTCCTGCGTCAAAACCAAGGTAATACTTTTCCATACAATTTAGCCTCTTTTCTGTATTTGGGGCAATAAAAAAAGCCCCGTATTTTTCTGACTGCCATAAGCAAGTCATCTTACAGGGCAATGTTTCTTTTCTGCACGAAAAAAACCGCAGAATAAAAAAGCATATCTTCTCTCATCCAGACTATACTGTCGGCTTCGTAATTTCAA
>NZ_CAJMDQ010000031.1 GCF_905212195.1 uncultured Anaerotignum sp.
CTGCTCCAGCAGATTCAAAAGCATCATGCCGTACTCATCCGATGTCCGTGGCATTTTTGTCGTAATACGAAAACTTGCGGCGATCTCATCGCCCTGAAACACCCCGCAGGTAATATTCGTATTTTTTATGCAGAGAGATGATCTCGTAAATGTAGCTGTCAATGAGGGCTTCGTCGGTTTCATCCTGAAAGCCTGCCTGTGCCCGCCGCAGTTCTAACTGGATGGCGTAAATGGCAGCCAGAACTTTTTCGCCCTCGGTGGCTTTTTTTCTTTTGTGCATACAAACCCCTCCTTTCGCCGGATGTACGACCTTTGTAGATAATATAGGCGAAAAAACTGGGTTTTATTCCTGTTTTTGTCCAAAAGGACAGAGCAGGGGAAGGAAAAATGGGCAGAAAAAAACACGGATGCAGGGTGTCGAAAAAGTCGACACCCTGTCGTCAAAGGCTCATTTCATGGGGGCCTTTGACGAGTAGACAGAGGTATAAAGCAAGGGAGTCAAGCACTTTGCTTTGCAAAGTCAGCTTCGCTGCCCCCGTTTCCTTCGGGGTGCAGAGTGTCCATCGGCTAAAAGCCTTGAAACTTCCGTTTTTCCCCATGGGATTCCAGTTGGGAAACCCCACACCGCAAGAGATGCGGACAGTCATTTATGGCTGGCATTTGCGGAGCAAATGTGTTGACCCTTTTGTTTCCCAAACCTTTCCGCGATTTTGAAAAGGTATAAAATTTGGTTTTTCTACAGTCTGATAGTTGCTCTATCCGATTAAAATAAAAAAAGCTGAAATCCTGTTAAGGATTTCAGCTTTCCTGTTTTCTTGTAAAAAATCGAGCGGTATCTTAGTCCTGTGTGTAGGGCATCAGGGATACGTGTCTTGCTCTCTTGATTGCTGTTGTCAGCGCTCTCTGATGTTTTGCGCAGTTGCCTGTGATTCTTCTGGGAAGGATTTTACCTCTTTCGGAAACGTATCTTCTCAGTTTGCTTACATCTTTGTAATCGATTGTTGTCACTTTATCTGCACAGCACTGGCATACGCGTTTTTTTCTGCGACCACGTTTTTTCTGAATCATGTTCCGAGCCTCCTTTTCGATGAATTAGAAGGGCAAATCGTCGTCTTCGATGCTTTCGTCGATGGGGTAGAAACCGTCCGCGCCACCACTTGTCTGCTTGGGAGCAGCGGGTGCGGGAGCAGCAGGGGCAAAATCACCGCGGCTGCTGTTGCTTTCGAAGGACGCTCTGCTTTCTGCAAAGTGCTGTTCTTCTACGACAACTTCTGTTGTCCAGTGTCTTTTCCCTTCGTTGTCGTCCCAGGAACGAACCTGTAATCTGCCGACAACGCCGACCATTTGACCTTTTTTGAAATATTTTTCTGCAAACTCGCCAGCTTTGCCGAATGCAACGCATCCGATAAAGTCAGCGTCCTGCTCGCCTTGTCGTTTGAAACGGCGGTTTACTGCCAAAGTGTATCTAGCTACTGCAAGTGGTTCACTGCCCTGTGCATAACGCACTTCGGGGTCTCTTGTCAGTCTGCCCATCAAAATCACTTTGTTCATAGAAAACCCTCCTTTTTCTTACGCTTCTTTGCGGATGATGAGATAACGCAGAACGTTTTCCATAATACGCATACGAGCTTCGATTTCTGCAGGTGCAGAAGCGGGTGCTTCGAAAGTTGTGAAGCTGTAGAAACCTTCGTTTACTTTCTGGATTTCGTAAGCGAGTTTTCTTTTGCCCCAATCATCAACTTTTTCGATTTTTGCGCCGAATCTTTCCAGGACAGCCTGTACTTTGGCAACTTCAGCCGCTCTGCCTTCATCGTCAAGTGCGGGACTCAATACCAACGCCAATTCGTATTTGTTCATGTTAGGTTACACCTCCTTTTGGACTAATGGCCCTTTCCCGAAGAAAGAGCAAGGATTTACTTCTAGATGGACGTATGCGCCCATACCAAAACAGCATAGCATACCAAAAAGAAAAAGGCAAGGATTTTTTTCGGAAAATTTGCATTTTTTCAGGATTTTTCCGCAAGGAGGGCGTCATAGGTGGTTTGAAGCACATCCCGAATAGCACGAAGCTGGACGGCAGAGATGTGCTGGATGCCTCGTTCGATTTTCACTAGGGATTCTCTGGTCAGGGGCCCCCCCAGAAGCTGAATCTGCCGGACAAGCTCTGTCTGTCCCATGCCTTTTTCCAGACGAATGCGGCGGATGTTTTCCCCAATGGGGATGGAGGGGGATTGTTTGATTTTTGGTTCCATGGGTACCTCCTTGTGGTTTTCTTTTCATTTTAGGGAAAAGAAGACGGGAAAACAAGAAAAAGCTCCTGATTCAGGAGCTTTTGTTTTAATCTTCATCGTCATATTCTTTTTCCAGCTGTTCCTGTCTGCGTTTGCTCATGCGGTACATGCCGAACTGCACCACCAGAAATACCACCACGAAGGTGCCTAGCATGGTGAAGATTTCCGCAGGCTGTTTTGCATCTGTCTGCATGGCAAAGCAGATGCCAACGGCAACCATGCCACCCACCAGAGAAGCCACCAGCCGTTTGGGATTGGGCTTTGCCACCACATTCAGCACAACGCCCATCTGTCTGGCACGAATCATCTGATAAATGGGTGTCAGAATCAAAACCACATATTCCAAAGTGCAGTCCTGCAAACTCTGGTGCAGGAACAGAATTTTCACCACAAAGGACAATACCGCAATAAAATACAGAATCTGCATCATTTCCGCCCAGATTTGATTCCTTGCCTGTTCAATACGTTCGTCTTTGATCATACCTCATTCCTCCTCGTTCCAGAATAATTCATCCAGTGTTTTCCCCAGCGCCTTGCAGATGGCAATGCACAGGTTCAGGGTAGGGTTGTACTTCCCAGCCTCAATCATGCCGATGGTCTGCCGGGTGACGCCTACCAGTTGTGCCAATTGCTCTTGGGAAAGGTCTTTCGCCGCCCGGGCGGCTTTCAGCTTCAGATTTTTCAAGGATGTTCCCCCTTCCTGTATCTTCATTTTCATCTCTTACTTTATTTATATACTATATCCTTCTAAATGTCAAGTATATATTACATTATGAAAAATAAAAATGGAATTCACATAGAAAAAAACAGGACAGACAAGAAAACATTGTTTTTTGTTTTATTGATTTCTTAAGGGGAATTGTGACAGCTGTCTTCAGAAGAAAACATACCAATGAAAATTTCAATAAAAGAAAGCGGAAAATCCTCTATTATGATAAGGATTTCCGCTTTCTTTGTTTTCTTATGAAGATGCCCCTAAGGTAATGGTTTCCTCCAAAAAATCTGCATTTTGCTCAAAGCAAATGAGAAATACCATAGAAAAACCGTCTGATTTCCGCCTTGTATGCCACTGTCTGATTGTTTTATAATAAATGCAGTTTGAAAAAGAGAAAGGAACACAACTATGCTGACAAAGATATATGAAAACCCCGCCGTTTATCGGGTGGATGTGCCTCTGCCGGACAATCCCCTGAAAAACCTGAACTGCTATGTCATTCAGGACAGCGGCGAAACACTGATTATAGATACAGGATTCAATCGGAAAGAATGTCTGGATGCCCTTCTGGAAGGGCTGGCAGAACTGGACGCGGACTGGGAAAAGACAAATCTGTTTTTGACCCATCTTCACGCAGACCATACCGGTCTGGCGCCTACCCTTATGAAGGACAAGCCCGGCAAAATGTACATGAGCCGTGTGGATTATGCCGTTTTGGAAGGGCTCATGGTGGGAGAAGTCTGGAAAGTTTCCGACGCCAATTTCATTGCCGAAGGCTTTACACAGGAACAGATTAACATCCTTCACAGCGGCAATCCTGCCAGAGGTTTTGAGCCGGAATGCTTTTTCGATGTGGAAGAGCTGGAGGACGGGGACGTAATCACCGTAGGGAAATGGAAATTCCAGTGCATTCTGGTGCCCGGACACACACCGGGGCAGATGCTTCTGTACCAGCCGGAGGAACAGCTCCTCTTTACGGCAGACCATATCCTTTTTGACATCACCCCCAACATCACCTGTTGGGTAGGCACAGCGGATTCTCTGGGGAATTATCTGGATTCTCTGGTGAAAACAAGGGACATCCCCATTCGGACAGCTCTGCCCGGTCATCGGAAAAACGATATGAACGTCTATGAACGTATGGACGAAATCGTGGAGCATCACCTGAAACGGCTGAAAGAAACCGTGGACGCTATCCAGCAGTTCCCCGGCAGTCATGCCACAAAGATTGCCGCTTGCCTGCGCTGGTCCATGCGCGGGAAAACATGGGAGGAATTCCCTCTGTCCCAGCGTTGGTTCGCTGTAGGGGAAACCATTGCCCATCTGGATTATCTGGTGTGCAGAGGTTATGCGGAGCGGAAAGAAATCGACGGCAAAAATGCTTACTGGCTCACCATGGACGGCGCTTTGTGCAAATCCAAACTGGACTGCATCTGGAAAAACTACCGCGCCAAATAAAGGCAAAACATCAGAAAACAAATACAGCTGGAATCCTTGCAATATACAGGGTTCCAGCTGTTGTATTTTTATGGGAATTGTTTTCATAGGGGCGTTTTTTGTGCGGAAAAACAGGCTTTTTGTAAAACGGAGGGAGAAAATTTTTTCGGCATCCGTCTGTTTTGTATGCTAAAATGGAAAAAGAGATATTTTTTTGGAGAAAGGAAACACATCTATGGATATTTTGAAACAGTTACAGATAGAACTGGGCATCAAGGCTTCTCAGGTGGAAAACACCGTGAAACTGCTGGATGAAGGCAACACCGTGCCTTTCATTGCCCGTTATCGGAAAGAAGTCACTGGCTCTCTGGATGACCAGATTATCCGTCAGCTGGCGGAACGGCTTACAGCTCTCAGAAATCTGGAAGAAAAACGGGAAATGGTGCGTAACGCCATTACGGAACAGGGCGCCATGACCGACGAGCTTTCCGCAAAACTGGAAGGGGCCATGACCCAGACAGAAATTGAGGATATTTACCGTCCTTACCGTCCCAAACGCCGCACCCGTGCATCCATCGCCAAGGAAAAAGGCCTTGCACCTCTGGCAGAATACATTTTCGGACAGGCATTTTTGGTGCCGCTGGAAGAATACGCCGCCGCTTTCGTAGACGCAGAAAAAGGCGTGGAATCTGTGGCGGATGCCATCAACGGGGCGAAAGACATTCTGGCGGAACAGTTCTCTGATGACGCTGACCTGCGGAAAATGCTCCGTGAAGAAACCATGAAGTTTGGGCAGCTGGTGACAAAGGCGGCAAAAGAACAGACAGAACCTACCGTCTATGAAATGTACTACGATTACAGCGAACCCCTGCAGAAAGCCGCAGGTCATCGTATCCTTGCGGTAAATCGTGGGGAAAAAGAAGGCATCCTGACAGTGAAGCTGGAAGGGGACGAAGAACGCCTCCTGAAAAGACTGGAACAGAAACTTATCCGCAAAAACAGCCCTGCGGTGGAATTGTTGCAGGAAGTCATTGCCGACAGCTATAAACGACTTATTGCTCCTTCTCTGGAACGGGAAATCCGCAACGATTTGACAGAAAAAGCTGAAGAATCCGCCATGGGTGTATTCCGGGAAAACCTGAAACAGCTGCTCTTACAGCCGCCCATCAAGGGAAAAACCGTACTGGCATTAGACCCTGCTTATCGTACAGGCTGTAAAATCGCTGTCATTGACGAAACAGGCAAACCTCTGGAAACTACCGTGGTGTATCCCACACCTCCTCAGAACAAAACAGCCGAAGCGGAAAAGAAACTGACGGCTCTTATCAAAAAATACGATGTAGACCTGATTTCCATCGGCAACGGCACCGCTTCTCGGGAATCCGAGCAGTTTGTGGCGGAAATGCTGAAAAAACTGGATAAAAAGGTCTATTACATCATTGCCAACGAAGCAGGGGCTTCTGTGTATTCCGCTTCCAAACTGGGTGCGGAGGAATTCCCTGATTATGACGTTGCCCTGCGTTCCGCCGTTTCCATTGGCAGACGAATCCAAGACCCTCTGGCGGAACTGGTAAAAATCGACCCCAAATCCATTGGCGTTGGACAGTATCAGCATGACATGAACCAGAAACGTCTGGGCGAAACATTAGGCGGCGTGGTGGAAGACTGTGTAAACAGCGTCGGCGTTGACCTGAATACAGCAAGTCCTGCTCTGCTTTCTTATGTGGCAGGCATCAACAATACTGTTGCGAAAAATATTCTCACATATCGTGAAGAAAACGGTCTGTTCCATAACCGGAAAGAACTGAAAAAAGTGCCCAAACTGGGGCCCAAAGCCTTTGAACAGTGCGCTGGTTTCCTGCGCATTGCCGAAAGTGATATGCCTTTGGATAAAACCGGCGTCCATCCCGAAAGCTATAAGGCGGCAGAAGCATTGCTGAAACTCTGCGGCTATTCTCTGGATGATGTGGCATCTGGTCAGGTAAAAGGTCTGGCAAACAAAGTCAGCATGACAGAAGAAACGGCGGAAAAGCTGGGCATCGGTCTGCCTACTTTGCAGGATATCGTCAAGGAACTGGAAAAACCCGGCCGTGACCCTCGTGATGAAGCCCCTGCCCCCGTCCTCCGCAGTGACGTACTGACCATGGAGGACTTGAAAGAAGGCATGGTGCTGAAAGGTACCGTCCGCAATGTCATTGACTTCGGTGTGTTTGTGGACATCGGCGTTCATCAGGATGGTCTGGTACATATTTCCCAGATTTGCGACCGCTATATCAAACATCCCTTAGAAGCGGTGAAGCTGGGGGACATTGTTACCGTCAAAGTAATGAGCGTGGATTTGCAGCGCAAACGCATTTCTCTGACCATGCGGGGCGTGGAATAATTGTTATGGTTTTGTCAAAGATTCTTTACAGAAATGTAATGTTTTTGCAAAGGTGATTTGCTATACTGAAAAAAGAAAATGGAAATGGAAACTTTTTGATGTGCTGGAACATCTAATATATAAGACAAAAAGTTTCATCAGGAAAGGAGCGAATGGATATGAAGAAAATCATGGCGTGTGTATTGGCTGGAGTTTTGACATTGGGCTGCGGCGCGACAGCTTTTGGCGAGGAAAAAACGTCTGCTGTCATGAAGGTGAAGGATACAGTTGTAGAACAGCCTTTGTATGAAAATAAAGATCATGCCCAGATGGTTCCTGTACGGGAAGTGAGCAGTCTGTTGGACTATACAGTCACATGGGATGCAAAGACACGTTCTGTCGTGGTTTCTGACGGCACCACATCCCTGTCCTTTGCTCCCGGTACTGACGCATATACTGTCGGTGGCGTGACAGAACAGATTGGCGCTGCACCGGAACTGAAAGATGGTGTGCTGTATGCGCCAAGCCGTATTTTCTCACTGTATTTCCCTGTTGCCCTGCAGTATGACGGGGCTGGCCAGATCATTGCCACAGACCTGAAAGCAGAAGGTGTGGAACAGGTGACTGGTACCATCGTGGATGCCACGATGTATAATCTGGTGCTCCGTCAGGACGATGGTATGCTGCGGATTTTCACCAAAGAAAATGCGGATGTGAACCTGAGTGATGGTCTGCTCGTTGACAGCCTTGTGACGGTATATTACAGCAGCGCAAATCCCAAAGCTGCCATCAAACTGGTACAAAACACAAATGGGCAGCCCGTAAGCAGCACAGTGATAACAGAATAAAACAGCAATGGCAGCGGAATCCTCTGTTTTCAGGGGATTTCGCTTTTTTCTGAGATAACTGGATAAATGGTGGTGGTTTTGCATAAAGTAAAGCCTATTTTTTTGATAGTATTTTCTCAGAAAAAATCTTGACAGTTTTTTCACAGCTGATATAATGAACTTGTAAATGAAATATGAAATTCTTCAGGGCAGGGTGAAATTCCCGATCGGCAGTAAAGTCTGCGAGCGCTTCGGCGCAGGATTCGGTGCGATTCCGAAACCGACAGTATAGTCTGGATGGGAGAAGAATAAAAGTTTGGTGCGTTTTTCGCGCAGATGCGAAAAAGCCCAACCTTTATTTTGCTTGTTTAGCCTGAAGATTTTCAGGCTTTTTCTTTTGCAAAAAGAGAAAAAGTTCGTCACAAAGCTTGGCGGAAGCCTGAAAAGTCTAAACAAAAAATGGAGGAAGAACATCATGGAAAACGTGGTAAAATCAACAGAAGTAAAAAGAAAACAGAATGTAAGAAAACTGACAGCTCTGGGTATGCTGGGCGCCATCTCTCTGATTCTGGTGGCAACGGTACATTTCCCCATCATCCCCGCGGCACCTTTCCTGGAATATGATCCTGCGGATGTGCCTATCCTCATTGGTACCTTTGCTTTCGGCCCTGTGGCTGGTTTCCTGCTGACTGTAGTGGTATCCATCATTCAGGGTATGACTGTCAGCGCAGCAAGCGGCGGCCCCATCGGCATCATCATGCACATTTTCGCAACAGGCAGCTGTGTACTGATTGCCGGCAACATCTACCGCAGAAATAAAACAAGAAAAACAGCAGCCATCGCCCTCATCGTAGGCGCGCTGGTTATGACAGGCGCTATGGTACTGATGAACTTGGTACTGACACCTATTTTCCTGGGCACATCTATGGAAGAAGTTATCCCCATGCTGCTGCCCGCCATCATTCCTTTCAACCTGATCAAAGCAGGTCTGAACTGCGCCATCACATTTGTACTGTATAAATCCATTTCCCATCTGCTGAAAGGGGAATGATTTCCAAAAAACAACCCATCTGTTATGTGATATGAGAGAATCAAAGCACAAAATCTTTCCCTTGCAAGAGATTTTGTGCTTTCTCTTTTGTGTGGAAAGTTTTTATAAAAAAATATAAAATAATAGAAAATAATAGAAAAATCTAACCGTCATCTAACAAAGCCTTTGCTATACTCTCCTTGCGGTACCGAAAAACAAAGCAAACGTATCAAGGAGGTTTTTGAGATGAAAAGAACAAGAATGATGGTAACAACACTGGCAATGGCAATGATGGCACTGGGCGGCACAACAGCAGCCTTTGCAGCGGAAGGAGAAGCTGCGGTGGCTTGCACACCTGCTGTGGAAGCAACATCCGTGGAAGTGGATGAAATGAAACTGACAGACGATATGGAAGGAACTGTGGCAGTTGCGGTGGTAGCAGCACAGGAAGCACAGAAAGTAACTGGCGAAGACGATACAGTACCCATGGAAAAGCTGGAAAAAGTCATTTTAGAAGCTTTGGATATGACCATTGTAAAATAAAACATATGACAGCAGCAGTACGAACCGTTTCGTACTGCTTTTTCCTCTGAAAAAGGAAAATCAAAGGAGACGAGAAAAGTATGAGATTGTTATTGGTGGAAGACGAAAGAAAACTGTCACAGGTTTTGGCAAAAGGTCTGAAAAAACTGTCCTACGCGGTAGATCAGGCTTTTGACGGCGAGGAAGCGCTGGAACTGTTTTCTGTTTACGGGTATGATCTGGTGGTATTGGATCTAAACTTGCCCAAAATCGACGGCTGGGAAGTGCTGCGGCAGATTCGGCAGCAGGACAGACAGGTGAAAGTGCTGATCCTGTCAGCGAAAAATCAGGTGGAGGATAAAATCGCCGGGCTGGATCTGGGCGCCAATGACTATCTGGAAAAACCCTTTGATTTTCTGGAACTGGCAGCCCGTATCCGCAATCTGCTGCGGTGGGAGTTTGTCCAGCGAGAGAGCCAGTGGGAGGATGGCAGGCTGAAAATCGATTTTTCTGCCAAAACCGTTTTTGTGGATGGGGAAGAAATTGCCCTGACCCATAAGGAATACGGTATTTTGGAATATCTGGTACAGAACCGGACACGTTTCGTGTCAGCGGAAGAACTGCTGGAGCATGTTTGGGACAGAGAAGCAGACTTGTTTTCCAATACTCTGAAATATCATATCCATTCATTGAAAAAGAAATTGGGTTTGCCGGAGGTGATTCAAAATGAACGGGGAAAAGGATACCGTTATGCAGAACATAGGGAAAAATAAGGGCATTTCTCTGCGGCTGCGAATCACCCTTCTGGTGAGCCTGCTGCTACTGGTGCTCAATGGCGTGCTGGTGGGCTACAGTGTTTATAGCGGTGGGCAGTATTTTACCCAGGCAACGGCGGCGCTGAAAGTGGAAATGTCCGCAATAAAACCATCTGCGGAAGGGACAGAGGCGCAGACCATACAGAGCTGGCAGGAAGTCCCCTTGGAAATGCAGGCGGTATCCACAGAGCCGGCAGTTGCTGCTATTTCCACATTGCAGGAAGCCAATACGGGCTTTCGTCAGGAGATTCTGCTGGCCTTTCTGTTTGTGGATATTGTGGGCATTTTGCTGACGTATTTCGTGGCAGGCAGAGCCTTGCAGCCTTTGACGAAACTCAGTGCCAAAATGGCGCAGATGGACGAAAACAACTGGAATTGCGCCATGACGGAGCCAGATACCCATGATGAAATCGGTCAGGTTTCCGAATCCTTCCGCCATCTGATGGAGCGGCTCCAGGATTCTTTTCAGGCCCAGAAGCATTTTGCCGCCAATGCTGCCCATGAGCTGAAAACTCCTCTGGCGGTGATGAAGTCTGCCATTCAAGTTCTACATCTGGAAGAAAAGCCCTCTGCGGAGGAATATGAGGAAACATTGCAGCTTTGTCTGGATACTACAGAACAGCTTTCTCAAATGGTAGAGGAACTTCTTGTCATCAGCAATCCGAAGGAGGAAGCCAAAGAAGAAATTTCCCTGAAGAAAATGACAGAGGAAATTTTTCAGAAATACGCGGCACAGATGCAGGAAAAAGATCTGGTGGTTTGGCAGCAGATCCATCAGGATACATGGTATACTCATCCCGTCCTCATGCGGTTTTTGCTGGAAAATCTACTGTCCAATGCCATAAAGTATAATCGGCAGGGTGGCAGCATCCGTCTGACGGCGGAAATAAAAGAGAATCAACTCCATCTGGAAGTGGCGGATACCGGCATTGGCATTTCGCCGGAACATCTGCCTCATATCTTCACCTGCTTTTATCGGGCAGACCCTTCCAGAAATAAGGAGATTGCCGGGAATGGTCTGGGATTGTCCATAGTGAAAACGGCAGTGGAAAAAATGCGGGGGGAAATCACAGTGGAAAGCCAAGAAGGCAAAGGCACCTGTTTCCATGTGACATTGCCGGCATGATAGAACGAAAGAAAATATTCCTCTTATAACTTAGTAAAGAAGATAGCCAGAAGCTCTTTGGTTTTAAGGGCTCTGGCTATTTTTGTTTTTCTTATGAAAGAATATCGGAGAGCAGCTTTTTTACGCACGGAAAACCCCTTTGCCGCATATACTGTATAGGGATTGCAGCCTCTTTGGGAGGCAGAAGAAAAGAGGGAGTCCCGATGAAGAAATTGACTGTAGTCGTACTTTTTGGCGGACAGTCCTCGGAATACGAGGTTTCCTGCGTGTCGGCAGCCAATGTGATTGTCGCTTTGGATGAGGAGAAATATGACGTCCTGCCTGTGGGTATCACAAAGGACGGGAATTGGCGTATCTGCCATGGTTCCGTGGATGCTATCCGAGAGGGGCGTTGGGAGAAATACAGCGTAGATGCCATTTTAAGCCCCGATGCCTCCAGAAAATCCCTGCTGAAACTGGTAGGGGGCAAGTATAAGGAAATCCCTGTGGATGTGGTGATTCCTGTTCTCTGCGGGGCAGGCGGCGCGGTACAGGGGTTGCTGGAGATGGCGCAGATTCCTTATGTGGGCGGCGGCGTTCTTTCTTCCGCCCTTTCTATGAATCGAATCCATACAAAGGGCATTGCCAAGGCGGAAAAAATCCCTATGGCGAAATTTTTCTGGTGTGATAGGGAAGTTCTGGCAGAAAAAAAGGAGAAAATCATGAATCAGGCAGAGAAAAAACTGGGCTATCCCTGTTTCGTCAAACCTGCCAATGCCAGCGCCTCTGTGGGGGCTTCCAAGGCCAAAAACAGAGAAGAACTGGAAAAAGCCTTGTGTTATGCCGCAAAATATGATAGAAAAGTAATTATGGAAGAAGCCATTGACGGTCGCAGGTTTGCATGTGCCATGCTGAAAAAGGGCAAAATGCACATCAGCAGCATCAGAGAGGTCGTTACAAGGGCAGAATTTTGTAATCATGATGCCAAGTTTCACGAAGGGGATGCACATGTTATCATTCCTGGGGAAGTGCCGGAAGAAGCTTTGGTGCAGATGCGAAAAATTTCCGAAAAAATGTATCATGCAGTTGACGCAAGTGGCCTTGCTCGTGTAGACTTCTTTATGGAGAAAAACGGCCGCGTGCTGTTCGACGAACTCAATACCATGCCTGATTCGATGTACCCTATGTTTTGGGAGGAAGAAGGCATGTCAAAAACAGAACTGATGGATATTCTCATTTCCCTCGCTTTGGAAGAGGACATCCACGGATAAGGAAGAAGGACAAAACATTTATGGATACAAGACCAATCGGCGTATTTGATTCCGGGGTAGGCGGTTTGACTGTGGTCAAACAGGTCATGAAAGTTATGCCCCATGAAAATATTGTATACTTCGGGGATACGGCAAGGGTGCCTTACGGCAGCAAATCCAAAGAAGCCGTCACCAAATTTTCTTTGCAGAATGTGCGTTTTCTGGAAACAAAAGACGTAAAAGCCATCATTGTGGCATGCAACACCGCCAGCTCCAACAGTCTGGATGCCATGCGTGCGGCAACAGATACCCCCATTTTCGGCGTAGTTGTGCCCGGCGTGGAAGCGGCAGTCCGTGCCACCAAAAACCATAAGGTCGGCATCATCGGCACAGCGGCAACAGTCCGTTCCGGCGCTTATGAAACCATGATTCGTGCGGAAAATCCTGATATTCAGGTCTTTTCCAAGGCCTGCCCCCTTTTCGTGCCTCTGGCAGAGGAAGGCTGGACAGATAACGAGGTTTCCCGCCTGACAGCCCAGAGTTATTTGCAGGAACTGCTGACAAAGGGCATTGACTCTCTGGTGCTGGGCTGTACCCATTATCCGCTGTTGAAACGGTGCATCGGCACCACCGTAGGGGATGCGGTGAAGCTGGTAGACCCGGCAAAAGCCACCGCAAGACAGGTGAAGGAATTTCTGGCAGAGCGTGACCAGCTCAACGAAAACGAAGAAGAAGGCGTACGTCGGTTCTATCTCAGCGACACCACAAACACTTTCGGCTTCCTGTGTCAGAAAGCACTGAAACATCCCTATGAAGCGGAAATCATCGACATCGAAAAATATTAAAAAAATCCTTACGTCCCTCTGTTTTTTGTGGTATGCTGAAAGCAGAGCAAAAGTAAATCAATGATGAAATCAAGCAGCGTGCAGGTAAAACATAAGTCCAGTTGTTTTCCCGCAGGCTGCTTTTTTTCATGGAAGAAAAGGAGTGGATGTTATGCCGGAAACAAGATTGCAGGAAGTGGTGTTTGCCCTGCTCATGTCATTTTTTATGGTTCTGGGCATGGAGTTTTATAATGGCTCCATACAGATGGGGGAATGGACGCGGGCTGTTTTTCCCGTTATGTTTGGGGAGATGCGGTTCATGCTGCCCCTGTGCTTTGTCACCAGTTACTTTGTTATGGATAAAATTGCCCAGAAGCTGATGCTTCGTCTGGTAACGCCGGGGCAGGACAAACCCATTCTGGTGGTGCTGGTGCGCTCCGGCATCACCGTAAGTTTGATGTGCCCTGCCATGAGTTTTTGGGCAACCCTTATTTTCCATGGCATCAGCTTGGATTTTGTCAATCAGTGGTTCGGCACCGTCATCCGCAATTTCCCTATGGCGTTTTTCTGGCAGATTTTCTACTGCGGCCCGCTAGTGCGGTTCCTGTTCCGCCGGATTTTCTTTGGCAGAAGGGCAAAAGCCGCTTAAAAGTATTTGGCAAAAGCCGCAAACCTCTGTTATGATGGGGAAAAGGAGGCGATGTGCCATGAAATGTCCTTATTGCGGAAAAGAAATGACATTGGGGTATATCCAGAATCGTGACGGGGTATATTGGACGGAAAAGAAGCGGAAGATGGCGGCATTGCTGGCAGGCGGCGGCAATACCATCCAGCTGGGAAATCTGACAGCCAATCCTTTTTGCATGGGAGAGGTAGAAGCATGGAACTGTCAGACCTGCAAAACCATCATCATTCCTTATGAAGAAGGAAAGGAAAATGAAACCGAACTGGTATAAGTAGTGAAAGAAAAGCAACTTCCCCTGAAGAAACCATATCAAATCTTAGTAAAAATAAGAAAGCTGAAATCCTCTGCATGACAAGGATTTCAGTTTTTTTTCTTTCTTTTTTGTGAGCGAATAAAGTTTTTTAAGACATGTTTAAGATTGCATGTAAGTCATTGACAGTGGTTTCTTTTCGTACTATTGTATTAGTAAGTTAATACAATCATACAGAAGGGGGAGAATGACATGTGGAGGAAAATTTGTAAAGCGGAATTGCAGGAAACACGAAAGGTGTATTTCATCATGTTTGCCATTTTGCTGGCGGCAGGGATTATGAGCCTTGTGGTGATGCATCAGACGGCTTTATATCCGGGAGAATCTTTTGGGGGGACACCGGAGGAATTTGACGTAAGAAGTGTCCTTTCTGCTTGTTCCATTTTGGGGATGTATATCCTGTGGATTGCCGCCATGGTGGTTTATGTGGTGTATACCCTGTACCGCTTTGACCGCGGCATGTTTGGGGGAGAAGGCGTTTTCTGGATGACACTGCCGGTGAAGCGGCGGGAGATTCTGGCTGGAAAACTGGTGGCACCATTGGTTTGGGGAATGGTGCTGGTGCTTCTGGGCATTGTGTGGCTGGCGTTGATGCTGCTTTTGCAGGCCCCTTATGGTACAGGCAGTTTTTCTACGGAAGGTATAGCTGCGGGCATCGGCATAGTAGCATTTATGGTGCTTTCGCAGATTCTCATGGCCGTAGGCAGTCTGTATGCCCTGTGCTTTGCCCTTATGGCAGGACGTTTGCCACGTTTTCAGAAACATCCTTATTTGTGGGGGACAGCGGTTGCGCTGGTGATTTTCTTCATCATCGAGCCATTGCTTAATGTGCTGGCTATGGTGGCTTTCGGCGTTCCCATCGGCTTTTTCCTCATGGCGATGCCGTTCCTTTTGACAAAAGGCATTGCAGTGTTTGGTTTCATTGCATTGATTCCCATTGCCATGGTATTGCGGATACTCATTTATGGGGCATTGATGGTGTATCTGGCAGAAAAGAAATTGGATTATTTAGGTTAAGGAAGGTGATTCCGTGCAGTTTGATAACGGTTTACCCATTTATTTGCAGATTGTGAAGGAAATGACCCTGCGTGCCTTATCTGGTGCTATGGAGCCTGGCGAAAAGATACCGCCGGTGCGGGAACTGGCGGCGGAATTCGGCGTCAATCCCAACACCATGCAGCGGGCCATGGCGGAAATGGAACGGGAAGGTCTGGTCTATACAGAACGCACCAGCGGACGTTTTCTTACAAAGGAAGAAGGGGTTTTGGTGGAAAAGAGAAAGTCTTTTGCAAAGGAAGAAACGGAGAAATATCTGGCATATATGAAAAAAATCGGCTTTACCACGGAAGAAGTGGCGTCTTATGTGAAAGCCGTGGGCGAGAAGGGAGAGGAACAGGCATGAGTTTGGTAGAAATCAAAAATCTGGAGCATCGTTACGGCAATCATACGGTTTTGGCAGGGCTGAACCTGACATTGGAAGAAGGCGAAATCATCGGGCTTTTGGGGCCCAACGGCGTAGGGAAAACCACCCTCATGAAAATCCTCTGCGGTCTGATTCAGAACTATGACGGCAGTGTATTGGTAGATGGTCAGCCCATCGGCGTGCACAGCAAGTCTATCATTTCCTATTTGCCGGAGCGGACATACTTCCGCAAAAGTGAGAATGTGAAAAGTGCCATCGGCATGTTCCGGGATTTCTATAAGGATTTCGACGACAAGAAAGCCATGGAAATGGCTATGGACTTAAAACTGGATTCCAAGCAGAAAATCGGCACCATGTCCAAAGGCATGCAGGAAAAATTGCAGCTGGTGTTCGTCATGAGCCGGAAAGCAAGGCTCTTTGTGCTGGATGAACCCATGGGCGGCGTAGACCCTACCACAAGGGATTATATCCTCACCACCATTTTGAACCAGTATGCGGAAAACAGCTCTATCCTTTTGTCTACCCATCTGGTACACGATGTGGAGCAGATTTTCGACCGCGCTGTTTTTCTGAAGCAGGGACGGGTGTTTTTGAATGAACAGGTGGATGTGCTCCGGGCGGAAACGGGCATGTCCGTTGACCAGTATTTCCGGGAGGTGTATCGCTGATGTTTGGAAAAGTCATCAAACAGGAATTGCGGGCAAACAGCCTGCTTTACGGTGTGGCAAGTGCCATTGCACTGCTTTTTGCCTTTGCTACCGTTTTGAACCGTACCAGAGGCACAGATATTTCCTATCTGGTCAAGGCGCCTCTGCTGATTTCCGGCTGCACCATTGCCATTGTGGTGCTGGTGATTCTCTTTCTCATCCATACAGCCCTGCGGTATCAGAAAAGTATGTATGGCAATGAAGGATATCTCACATTCAGCCTGCCTGTTTCCTCTGTGGAATTGATTACAGGGAAATATGTGGCTGCGGCTCTTTGGGGTATCATCGTTTGTGTGCTTTGCGCACTGTTGTGTTTTTCCATACTTTATGGCGCTGTGGAACCTTCCGGTACGGAATTGTTCTGGGCGGAAGTGGGAAAAGTCTGGGCAATAGACGGTATCCGCAGTTCCATGATTCTCATTGCCGTTTCTCTGACACTGAGTATGCTGGAAACGGTAGCCATCCTCTATCTTGCCATTACACTGGCACATCTGCCTTTCATCCGCAAAGGCAACGGTATTTTTGCCCTGATTTTCTTCTTTGGCATTAGTTTTGTAGAAGGAAAGGTCATGGAACTTGTCCCCTCTCTATCCACAGAATATATTGAACAGACCATGACAGCCATATTGGACAAGGCAGATTTGGACTTGTTTTTCCAAGGTATCCGCAGCTTCCTGCTGCCAGCGTCTATCTCCGCCATTGTTATGTCGGTGATATATCTGGCTGTGACAGTTCTTTTGGCGAAAAAATACACATCTATCCAGTAAAAAAAGGCGGCTGCTTTTGCAGTCGCCTTTTCCTAAGGGGAAGAAGTAGAAAGAATGTGATTCTTTGGGGGAGAGATCACACTCTCCGCTATGAAGTATGTCCCAGAGAAAGGGTTTTATACCTGTTTTTTAGAAAAATTTTTCTCTTTTATGTGCCTCAGGTCACAGAACAAGCCAATAATGATTATTATTTAAGAAATTTTATTGCAAAGAGTTTTTTTCTGTGATATACTGACATCAGAAATAAAAAAGAAATATTTGGATACAATAACAATAGATGTGTAAGGAGGAATTGATTATGTTAGTTGTAAAATCTGATACATTCCAGAAAGAAGTTATGGAAAGCAACGTACCCGTATTGGTGGACTTTTTCGCTACATGGTGCGGCCCCTGCCAGATGATGGGCCCCGTACTGGAACAGCTTCAGGCAGAATACGGCGATAAAGCAAAAATCGTGAAAGTAGACATTGACCAGGCTATGGATCTGGCACAGAAATACCGCGTGATGAGCGTACCTAACATGATTTTCTTCAAAGACGGTCAGGTGGCAGACAGCATCATCGGCGCAGTTCCCGCTTCCGTACTGAAAGAAAAAATGGATAAACTGGTATAAAAAATGCCAATCGGAGGACATCTTCTCAGACAAGAGAGGACGTCCTCTTTTTTCTTTGGAAAAACCGACGGACTTGTGCGTTTTGACGTCTGTATGTATTGGTAAAAATACAAAAAATACAAATGTTATTTTGCAGACTACACAAAAAATATTGTATTTTTATAGAAACAAGCGTCATTCTTTCCATTGACTTGGGCCTTTGAAAGTGGTATCGTTTACCCAACGATTCTAAATCGTCAAAGACAGAAAGAAGGAGATTTTTCATGAGCCGTGCGTTTTCCCATACAATTAAACAGGTCCTGCTCATTGGTGCTATTCTCATTGCGCTGCTGGTCATTTTGTGCCGCGTGAAGAAATAGTACTGATTGTCATGGAAAAAAACACGATGCGTGGAAAAAGATTCGGTCTTTTTTCGGTGTAAACAAGTGGTTCCGGGCGGTCAGTCCGGAACTTTTTTATTTTTACAAAAGAAAAGAAGTGTACAAAGGAAAAAAGAAAATCATATACCAAAAGAGATGAGCCGCTCCCAAGGGAGTGGGAAAATACAAAAGAAACTTTCGGAGAAATACAAAAGCACATTGGGGGAAATCATATGAAAACAAGAAGCGTGGGCATTGTGGGTGTCGGTCATGTAGGCGCCCATTGTGCATATAGTTTAGCAGTCCAAGGCATTGTGGACGAATTGGTATTGGTAGATGTAAAAGAACAGAAGGTCATCAGTGAATGTCAGGACCTGCGGGACAGCGTATCCTATCTGCCCCATCGGGTAGAGGTCAGAGGCGGCACTTATGAAGACCTGAAGGACTGCGACATCGTTGTCATCAGTGTGGGCACCATCATGGGCGAAGACCATAGCCGTCTGGCAGAACTGAAACATTCTGTGGAACTGGTCAACAGCTTTGTGGGCCGCATTGTGAAAGCCGGTTTTGACGGCATATTCATCGTTATCACAAATCCCTGCGACATCATCGCAAGACAGGTACAGAAACTTTCTGGCTTCCCGGCATCTCGTGTATTTGCCACAGGCACCGGGCTGGACAGCGCCAGACTTAGAACCGTACTGGCAAGAGAAACCGGCATTGACCATAAATCCTTGGTGGCTTACACCATGGGAGAACATGGCGATTCCCAGATGGTACCATGGTCCCATGTGACGGTCAATGGCAAACCGCTGGACCAGCTGGCAAAAGAAAATCCCAAATATCAGGTGGATAAAGAAGCTGTCCTTCACGAAACCATTGAAGGGGGCTGGGTCACATTCGCCGGCAAAGGCGCCACAGAGTTTGGCATCTGCTCCACATTGGCACGATTGGTTTTCTGCGTATTCCACGACGAAAAAGCGGTTATGCCCGTCAGCACACAGCTGAACGGTCAGTATGGTCAGCATGACCTGTATATCAGCACACCCTGCGTCATCGGCAAAGACGGCGTAGAAGAAGTGCTGGAATTAACATTAACACCGGAAGAAATGGCAGCATTTCAGCATTCCTGCGATGTCATCCGTACCAATATCGGTTACATCGAAGAAGCGTAATTGCCATTTTCTCAATACAACCTCCATTACAAAAGATAAAGCAAAGCAAAGAAACACAAAAGAAAAAAATTCAAAAAAGTACCAAAGAACAGCATGGAACTTCTGCCATGCGAAAATCCAATGAAGTGGGCACTTTGCTGTATCTCCATACAGCAATTCCTCTTTCCAAAAGGCGGCATAGCCGCCTTTTTTATGCCCGTGGGGGACGTTGACAAGGGACAAAAACCGTACTATAATGACACCAGAATGCAAAGGGAGCTTCTAAGGGAGGCTGAGAGGAAGGATACTTCGACCTTTACACCTGATTTGGATAATGCCAACGGAGGGAATGCAGGGTGTCATAAATCACCAAAGAGCGTCAGAAACGAAGGATTTCCAAAAAGGAAATCCTTTTTTTTGTTTGCGCTCCTTTCGTTGGGAAGAAGAAAAAAGGAGGCATCAACAAATGGGTGGCAATAAGGATAATCATGTGTTGAAAATGGTGCTGACGGCAATATTCGCAGGCATGGGCTTTGCCCTTTCCTCTGTGGTATGGTTCCCCAATATGGCGCCGTTCCAGCACTTCATCAATGTATTGGCGGCGGTGTTCGTAGGGCCTTACTGGGGATTTCTGGCAGCCCTTATCACCGGTATTCTGCGTATGATGACAGGGCGTACAGCACTGGCAGTCATTGGGGCAGTCATTGGCGCGTTTTTGTCCGGTTTCCTGTATCGGAAATCCGGTCATAAGCTGTATATGGCAGTCATTGGGGAAATCTTCGGCACCGGCATTTTGAGCGCATTTGCGGCATATCCGGTGATGAAATACATCTATGGCATGGACTTGCAGACCCCTTGGGTCTATGTGCCGGCATTCGTGCCTTCTTCCGCTATGGGTGCTTTTCTGGCCGTTCTGGTCATCACCCTTTTGAAACGTTCCGGCATGTTCGCAAGAATGATGGAAAAACTCAACCGTAAATAAAGGAGGTTCGTTTTCATGAAAACAGATATTTTGGCGTCTTTTCCCGCTATGATGGCAAATGTAAGGGAAAAAGAACCCATTGTGCAGGCAATCACCAACTTCGTTACAGTCAATGACTGCGCCAATATCATTTTGGCGGCAGGGGCTTCTCCCACCATGGCTCACGAAGTGGAGGAAGTGGCAGAAGTGGCTTCTGTGGTACAGGGCCTTGTGATGAATATGGGTACCATGGAGGACGTGGAAGCCATGCTGGTGGCAGGGAAAGCCGCTAACGAAGCAGGGGTTCCTGTGGTGCTGGACCCCGTTGCCGTAGGTGCCACCAGACTGCGTCGGGAAGGCGGCAAAAAGCTGCTGGAAAACGTGAAATTCTCTGTAATCCGTGGCAATACCTCCGAAATCAAACATCTGGCAGTGGGCACAGGTTCCACCCGTGGCGTTGACGCGGCAGAAGAAGATAAAATCACCGAGGACAACTACAAAGCCTTTGGCTATATGGCAAGAGAATTGGCACGGAAAACAGGGGCAGTCATTGCCATTTCCGGCGTTATCGACATTATCGCTTCCCCTGACCGTGTTTTTGCCCTGAGAAACGGCGATGCTATGATGAGCCGCATCACTGGCAGCGGCTGTATGCTTACCGCCCTTTTGGGTGCATTCTGCGGCGGCAATCCCGATCATATTCTGGAAGCCACCGTATGCGCCGTATCCCTTATGGGTGTCAGCGGTGAAATCGCAAGAGAAAAAACGGACGCACAGGGGGCAGGAACACTTACATTCCGCACCCATCTGGTAGACCAGATCAGTTTGACAGACGCAGAAACATTACAGAAACGGACAAGACTGGAGGAATTGGAATTGGGAGAAAAAGCAACGAAAGAATCCATGAAAGTATATGCTATCACAGACCGTGCATGGCTGAACGGCAGAACACTCCATGATGTGACAGAAGAAGTGCTGGCAGCAGGGGCAACTTTCCTGCAGATTCGTGAAAAAGAACTGGATGAAGCAACATTTTTGGAAGAAGCCAAAGATCTGGCACAGCTGGCAAAGAAATACCATGTGCCTTTTGTGGTAAACGATAACATCGACATCGCACTGGCTTGCGGGGCAGACGGTGTCCATGTGGGACAGAGCGACATCGTAGACAAAGACGTAAGAGCCATGATTGGCCCTGACAAGATTCTGGGTATTTCCGCAAACACTGTGGAAACAGCCGTAAAAGCACAGGAAAGCGGCGCAGACTACATCGGCGTAGGTGCTGTGTTCCATACCGATACCAAAAAAGATGCCCAGTCCCTGACAAATGAGGAACTGCTGGCAATCTGCAAAGCCGTTACCATCCCTGTGGTTGCCATCGGCGGTATCAATGAAAATAACATCATGCAGCTCAAAGGCAGCGGCATTGACGGCGTTTCCGTGATCTCCGCTATTTTCGCTAAGGAACATCCCGGCGAAGCCACCAAAGTGCTGCTGAAAAAAGTAGAAGAAATGCTGGGCGAATAAGCCTGTTTGAAAAAGGAAGTGGTTGTTGTGTGTCCATTGACGCAGAAACGCAACAAAGCAGTTCTCCATGCAAAACCGATGTAAGCGACAGTTGCATGGAGGAAACGTCGCAGAAAGTCGGTTTTGCTGCTTGATTTGAATATCAAGGGGGAATCCGACCATGAAATACATCAACGCGTCAGACCTGCTGCCTCCTGCGCTGGTACAGACCTTGCAGGAGTATGTCCAAGGCGGCTATGTCTATATCCCTGCCAGAGAACATAAGAGCTGGGGAGAGAAAAGCGGCAGCCGTGAGGCATTGGCACAGCGGAACGAAGAAATCCGTAGTCAAAAGCAGGCAGGAGCAACACTGGAAGCATTGGCAGAAACATACCATCTTTCCGTGTCTGCCATCCGCAAAATCATTTATCAGAAAGAGAAATAAGAAAAAGCCGGATTATTCCGGCTTTTTTTGTACCCAAAACACTGCCGAAGTGTTTGGTGGATTGCGGCAGGAGGGCAGAGCTTTGTACAATCAATCCAGAAGGAGGCGATTGTATGAAAATCACCAAAGACGCCATGTATCCCCGTCTTGACGATACATGGACCATCTATCTGAAAAATGCCATCACGAACCCTGCCATTTCTGTGGGGGATTATACCATGTACCATGACTTTGTCCACGACCCCAGAGAGTTTGAAAAGAATAACGTCCTTTACCAGTATCCCATCAATGGGGATAAGCTGAAAATCGGGAAATTCTGCTCCATTGCCTGCGGAGCAAAGTTCCTGTTCAACAGCGCCAACCATGCTTTGGGTTCCCTGTCCACTTATCCTTTCCCCATATTTGCCGACGCTTGGGGGCTGGATTGGAAACGGGTCACAGAAGCATGGGATAACAAAGGGGATATTGTCATTGGAAATGATGTGTGGATAGGCTACGAAGCCGTTATTCTGGCAGGTGTCACCATTGGAGATGGCGCCATCATTGGCACAAGGGCAGTGGTCACCAAAGATGTGCCGCCTTATACCATTGTGGGTGGTGTGCCTGCAAAGCCCATCCGCAAACGGTTTTCCGAAGAAACCATTGCTGTTTTGGAGAAATTGCGCTGGTGGGATTGGGAAGCAGAAAAAATTGCCCGTCATATCTGGGATATTCAGGCAGGAAATGTGGAAAAGCTGAAAAAAGCATAGAAAAAAAGAAAGCCAAAATTCTTATGATGATAAAGAATTTTGGCTTTCTGATTATATTTGATATGTTTTCCTATGAAGATGGGCGTCGCAATCTCCCTTAACATCAAGGGAAAGCTGCTGTTTTATGCTCGCCAGTGGTTCGAAGGTTCGCAGATTTCGGTTGGGTGTCGCTTACAAGGATGATTAGGCACTGCTGCGAAATGTGTATGTGCAGCAAGCAATTCTATATCTGCCTTGTCCAATCAATTTGTATGCTTTTCCTTTAAGCGCCATAAAATATACAGCAAAAAATAAACGATGAAAAAACTGCCAAGAAATACGACGGAATGGACAAGGAGATTCCCTTCATCACCTGTCTTGACACGCAGATATATATCCGTCGCGGCACCTGCAATGAAGCTTATGAGCAGTCTTGTTTTTTTTCGCATGATGAATTTCATAGTTTCCCCACCTCGAAATAATTGGTACGATTTCCTATGATTTTCTGGGATACAAAGGGAATGTTATCCCGCTGTTTTGCCTTACCGATTGACCATCAATTTTTTCAAAGCGGCATTGAGGCCGTCAATGCTCAGGTCGTACATATCAAAATCCTTATGGATGATGTCGTAGGTCTTTGCCCACCAGCCGCCCCAGTAGGGACGTTCGGAAGGGTTCAGCCATACCAGATGAGGGTATTTTTCCCGGAATCTGGTGAGCCACTCAATGCCGGGAATGCTGTCCCGCACACCGTAACTGTAGTAGCTGCCGTCCAGCAGTTCGGAAGGCTCCATCTGGGCATCGCCAACGATGATAACCTTGTATTCGCTGCTGAGATTTTTCAGAATCCATTCTGTAGGGACTACAGATTTTGGACGCAGCTGCGGGTCTGTATAGATTTTGGAATAGATACAGTTGTGGAAATAGAACACCTGCAAATCCTTGAAGTGGTTGGACTTGCTCACTGCCTGGAACAGCATGGAGCACAGACGGCTGTAATAGTCCATGGAGCCGCCGCTGTCCATGAGCAGCAATACTTTGACGGTGTTCTTTCTGGGACGGTCGTAAACCACTTTCAGTTTCCCTGCATTGTCACAGGTTTCCCGAATAGTGCCGTCAATGTCAAATTCTGTTTTGGCTTCCTCGGCTTTGGCGGAAAACTGCCGCAGTCTGCGGAAAGCCATCTGGAACTGACGGGTATCCAGTGTGTTGTCCTGACGGAAATCACGGAATTTCCGTTCGCTGGCCACCTGAAAAGCACGGCGTTTGCCGCCTTCACCGCCTACACGGATGCCTCTGGGGCTGAAGCCGCTGTTGCCGAATACGGAAACACCGCCAGTACCTACCCAGTAACTGCCGCCGTTGTGTTCTTCCTTCTGTTCTTCCAGTCGTTCCAAAAACATTTTCTGGATTTCCGCCTGAGAAATCCATTCATTCTGCATGGCACGCTCCATGTCGAACTGGTCGCCGGGTTTTTCCTTGGGATTTGTGAGCCAGTCCATAAGTTCTTTGGGCAGCTCCCCTTCAAATTCCACGCCTTTGAAAAATTCCAGAAAGGCGCCGTCGAATTTGTCAAAATCCGCTTCGCTTTTCACCAGCACACTGCGGCACAGATAGTAAAATCCTGTGAAAGAGGACTGGTGCAGACCTTTGTCCAGAGCTTCCATGAGGGTCATCCATTCATTCATGGATACCTTCAGCCCTCTGGAGCGCAGTAAATAGAAAAATGCCGTAAACATGGGATCACCTGCTTATCGTAAATAGCGGTTCAGTACGTCGATGTCTTCGTTCTTTTTCAGCAGAACCCCTGCAAAAGGAACTTCCTGACGGATTCTGTCTACGTCAACGCCGCCCAGCTGCAGGGCACGAATCCAGTCGATGACTTCGGATGTGCTGGGTTTTTTCTGAATCTGGTACAGACCACGGATCCAGTAGAATGTTTCCAGTACCTGTTCCAGCAGATGTTCTTCCACTTTGTCAAAGTGTACTTTGATGATTTCTTCCATCTGTTCCGCGTCGGGGAATTCGATGTAGTGGAAGATGCAGCGGCGCAGGAATGCGTCGGGCAGTTCTTTTTCCGCGTTGGATGTGATGATTACGATGGGACGCTGTTTTGCCTTTACAGTTTCCTTTGTTTCGGGAATGTAGAATTCCATTTTATCCAGCTCCCACAGCAGGTCGTTGGGGAATTCCAGATCGGCTTTGTCGATTTCGTCGATGAGGAGGATGACCTGCTCGTCAGAGGAGAAAGCTTCGCCAAGCTTACCCATTTTTACATATTTTGCGATGTCGTCTACGCCTTCGTTGCCGAATTGGCTGTCATACAGACGCTGTACCACGTCATATACGTACAGACCGTCCTGGGCTTTTGTGGTGGATTTGATGTTCCAGATCACCAGTTTTTTGCCCAGTGCTTCGGAAATGGCTTCCGCCAGCATGGTTTTGCCTGTGCCGGGTTCCCCTTTGATCAGCAGGGGTTTTTGCAGCGCCATGGCAATATTGACAGAACGCATGAGTTCTTCACTTGCGACATAATTTTTACTTCCTTGAAATGTTGCGGACATGAATTATCACCTTTCCTAGATAGATTATGGGTTATATTGTAAGAGAGCAGTACAGACCTTGTCAAGAAAAAAGCCCGTTATATCGGGCAAATCAGGGTTTTTCACAGAAAAAAGGAGGGCTTTTTTGAAAATTCTGCGCAAAACAGAAAAAGCCGGGATTGTATGTATTTCCATACCATTCCGGCTTTTTTGTCTGTCAGATTATGAAATGTTTTAGCGTACATCCAGCCCAGCCAGTTTTGCCATTTCCAAAATGGACTGTTTGGATACTTTTTTGCCTTTGTAATCAATGAGGTCATCCATGCTGCCTGTGAAAATATCGGCAGGTTCATACTTTTTCAAAATGATGGTGTTTTCTTCCACGAAGATCTCCAGGGAGTCTTTGATTTCGATTCCCATGTTACGACGCAGTTCGATGGGCAAAACCACTCTTCCCAGTTCGTCTACTTTACGAACGATGCCTGTTGATTTCATCTGATTTCCTCCCTGTAAGACCAGTCGGTCTGATTTTTCTTAACAGAATATTAACACAGATCCATACAAATTACAACAAAAATATCATATTTTAACCAATTTTTGGAAAAAAGGGATAGTTTTTCCCGTGGGCGCATAGATGTGAAAGAAGGGAAGGAGGGGAAAACATGCTGAATGTGATCTGGGGATTTTTCCTCATCGGCGGTATTTTGACGGG
>NZ_CAJMDQ010000032.1 GCF_905212195.1 uncultured Anaerotignum sp.
CCGCCGTTATTATTGTCGTTTAGATTTCCGTCTTTGTCTTTAGAAGTATCGACTTTCCCACTGTTGTCAGTTTGAATGCCATCGTTATCGTATGCCGCAAAAACGGTCAACGGAGAAAGTGTCATGGAGCAAATGGTGGCCAAAGCCATTGTTTTGATAAGCCGCTCAGATTTTTTCATAGAATTCATCCTCCCTAGAAATTGCCTTTCGGTAGCTGGACTGTCATGGTTTTCACTTTAGACTCCGGAGCTTTGCGTCCCATTTTTTCAAATGGTTTGCCGTTTCGGGGATGAGATAATAGTTTCTCATTAATATAACAAAACGCAGTTACAAGTTAGTTACAAATTGGATAATTATAGAAAAAAATTAAGTTTTTCTTAAGCCCTGTAAACAGTTGATATCTGGGGTTTTGGAAAAATAACTTTACATTTCCAGACATATCACATAAAGTAATAGTAAGACAGGAGGCGTTTCGATGAAATCAATACCGAAAATGAAAAACAGAAAAAGTGAAGCTGCCGCAAAGATTTTGAAAAACAGTAGTGTCATTTATATGCATAAATTTCATAAAAAGGCTGATGAATTGTATCAATACTGTTTAGAGAATGAAGTTTTGCAAGCAGTTAAGGAAAATGGAGCAGAACTGCCTTGTTCTCGGGCGGTATTTTTTTCTATAGGCAATCCGTCTTCTCGTGCCGTGGTATTGACGGGAACGGGTGAAACAGTGGAAGACGCGTGGAAAAATGCTGTCCAGAAAACAGAGCAGTTTTTGAAGAATCGTTCTTTTGATATTTCCTACCTGAAGGTGGATTTTGTGGATCAGGCCCAATGGTTCCCGCTGGAAAATATCAATGGAATTTTGGAAAAATCAAAAAAGAGTTTCTGGAGATGCGGGCTTTCTTTTGACAATGAATTCCAGAATGCTTTTCTGGAAGAAGAACTGAATATGCGCCGATTGGTGCGTTATGACCGCAATGGCATTTCCTTGCAGCGGATCAATGGGTACCTGCGGGAAAAAAATCGTCCGCAGATGTTCCGTCTGCCGGATCAGGTACTGGTTTTCACCTGCACAGCGGTATTTTCTGACGAACAGAATGTCATCCATGAGCTCTACAACGAGGGCTATGGCTATGGCAGAAGAAGAATTGAGAAAGTAGACCGGGAATTGCTGGAACATATTTTGTCCACCGCAGGGGAACAGCTTGCGCAGATGGTGAAACCCAACGGTGAATTCCAGTATGGTTATTTTGCAGATCTGAATGAAAGAATCCCCACATACAACATTGTACGTCATGTGGCGGCAGTATGGGCCCTTTTGATGAAATACACCAGAGAACCGCAGAAGGCCCTGAAAGAAAAAATCGATGCGGCTGTGGAATATGCCATCCAGAATGCCATGGTAGAACATGGGGAAGCCACTTATGTTGTGGAACGAAATGCCGGAGAAATCAAGCTGGGTGCCAATGCGGTGGCCATCATCACATTGCTCACCTACATAGAAGTGATGAAAGATGAGAAATATCTGCCGCTCATAAAAAGATTGGGAGAAGGGATTCTCACCTGTCAGAATCCAGACGGGGAGTATTGGCATATCCTTTCCTATCCCGGTTTTGAAAGAAAAGAGAAATATCGTATCGTTTATTATGACGGTGAAGCGACCTTTGCTCTGGCAAAGCTTTACGGCTTTACCAAAGAAGAAAAATGGATACAGGCGGCACAAAGAGCCATTTCCCATTTTATCGAAGCAGATTATGTTAAATACAGAGACCACTGGGTAGCGTATGCGCTCAATGAAGTGACCAAATATGTGCCGGAAGAGCGGTATTTCGCATTTGCAGTGAAAAATGTGGAAAAGAACATCCTGTTCATGTACAAAAGAGACACCAGCTATCATACCTTCCAGGAAATGCTCATTGCTTCCTTTGAGACCATTCAGCGGGCAAAGAAACTTTGTCCCGACCTGAAAGCGCTGAAAACATTTGACGAAAAATGGATGATCACAGCCATTTACTATCGTGCGCAGCATATGCTTGCCGGCTATCTTTATCCGGAATATGCCATGTACATGAAAAATCCCAAACCGTTCATAGGTTCTTTCTGTGTACGTCATCATCATTTCCGTGTACGTATCGACGATATCGAGCATTTCATGGGCGGATATTATCATATGCTGAGAAACTTCGATGAACTGGAAGCAGAGCGGCTGCACTTTGGAATCGAACCGGATGATTACATGGAATTGCAGGAGGAATACCTGAACAGGGATCAAAAAAGTGCCGGAAAAGGGGGGAATGGCAATGTCTGATCGTTTGCAGGAATTGCAGCAAAATCCCAGAGTACAGGCGTCTGTCAAAAAGGCTCTGCAATGGCTGGGGGAAGAAGAAAACAGTACCGTAGAAGCCGTATCTTATGGCGGTCAGGGTATCATTTTCCGTGTGGAAAGCAAAAAATATCCATATCCTCTGAGCATCAAAGTCCCTTTGTTTGACGGGGAAAAGAAAGAAGCGGAATATCAGCAGCTGATCAAAACAGACTGGGAAAGAATGCATCTGGGAGCGGAAAAAGATCATACACTTTTCCCGGAATTGATTTGCTGCGATGAACAGGGAGATTTTCTGATTCGGCAGTATCTGGAAGGAACGGTTCTGAATCGGGCCATTAAAACCGCTTCGGAACAGGAACGTCTGGATATGTTTTTGCGTGTGACGGTTTTGACAGAAAAGGTCTTTCGCGCATTCCACGAAAGCAAGGAAGGCTGCTATATCATAAAGGACTACCGCGCCAAAAACATCATGGTGGAAAATGGTACAGGCAATCTGTATCTGTTTGACTGCGGCAGTGCGGCAAAAGAGCCAAAAGACGTATCTCCCAAGTATACCAAAAAGCCCTTTGAATTGGGCACCGGTGACTGCCTGACTTGGGCGCCTGAACGCTTGATGGGCTATAAAGACCTCATCGACCGCAGACTGGATTTCTTTTCCTATGGCGTATTGGCATATCATGTTTTGTATGGCAAACTGCCTTACACCAATGAGGAAAAAGAAGAACTGGCGGCATGGGAGAAATACTATCGGGAATATTATGGGGCAGTGAGAAATATCCGGCAAGATGAGCGGCTGCAATCTGTTCCGGTGAATCTGGTGGAACAGATGATTGGCTGTCTGCATCCAGACCCTCATAAACGTTTTTGCGGCAAACTGGTTTTGTCCTGATAAAATCACAAACAACAAAAAAAGCTGAAATCCTTATCATATCAAGGATTTCAGCTTTCTTTTTTTGTTGTTAAGCAGCTCCATTTGGCTGTTCTTCTGTCAATACGGCATTAACCACAAAACGATGGTTCACATCTCCGGCAGGTGTGCAGGTAGAAAGTGTTAAAATACGGTCTTGGCTGGTGGGGGTGATTTCGGAGTCAATTAGGCTCTTGGATACCATCTCATCCAGCATGGTCTGGAATTGTGCATCACTTTCAAATTCCAGATGGTAGACTTCATCCAGCACATGGGCGGTGTAGGCGGAAAAAATTTCATAGGTCTGTGTTTTGTCGGGGAACAGGATGGTGATGGTAGGATGTGCATCCGCAAATTCCTGTTCTTTGTACTTGGATAAATCACCGAACATGGCTTTGTTTTTCATGTTATGCCCGTATAGGATGCTGTGGCGGTCAGATAAATCCGGGCTGTTGCTTTCATCCAGAAAAATACTGCCGTAACTGGATACCTGATGGTCATAAGCATGGGTCAGGTAGTACTGGTTGTTTTCTCCCTGTAGGATAGGATAATTGATTTTTGTATCTTCTATCAAAATCCAGCCAAAAATTTCGGGATTGATTTCCTGAAGACCTTCAAAATCCACCGTTGGGGATGTTTCTTCTTCTACAGCTGCGGCATTGCCTGTGGATACCGAAAATGTCTGTGCCTGTTCATAAATTTGGTCGCCTTTGTGATACTCCAGAAAGATTTTCGCCAGATTCCATATGGAAAAAAGCAGGATCACCAGCAAAATTGCCGTCAGGATACGTCTGAGTGTTTGATTCATGGTAGGGTTCCTCCCGGGGTTACTTTAACCGTTTTTCCAGTATTTCCGGATGCAGAGCATATTGCAGCGCAGTGTCTTTTGTGATGCGCCCTGCCTGATATAACTGGAACAGGCTCTGGTCCATGGTGATCATGCCGCTGTCGGCGGACATGCCCATGACGGTTTCAATCTGATGTACTTTTGATTCACGAATCATGTTTCGGATTGCCGGGTTTACGTGCATGATTTCCAGAGCAAGGGCCAATCCGTCATCCACCGTGGGCACCAGCTGCTGGGAAACCACTGTCTGCAAAAGGGATGCCAGCTGAATACGGATCTGTGGCTGCTGGTTATGGGGGAATACGTCAATGATACGGTCAATGGTATTGACTGCGCCGATGGTATGCAGGGAAGAAAGAATCAGATGTCCTGTTTCCGCCCCAGTCATGGCAATGCGGATGGTTTCGTGGTCACGCATTTCTCCCACCAGAATGACATCCGGTGCCTGACGCAGACTGGATCTAAGGGCAAGGATGTAGTCCTCTGTATCAATGCCGATTTCTCTCTGGCTGACAATGGATTTTTCATGGTGATGGATGAATTCGATAGGGTCTTCCAGTGTGATGATGTGACCGCTTCTGGTTCGGTTGATGCGGTCAATGATGCAGGCAAGGGTAGTGGATTTGCCTGTGCCGGCAGAACCGGTGATGAGTATCATGCCCTTTTTTGTTTTGGAAAGGTCCATGATGCTTTCGGGAATGCCCAGTTTTTTGTAGTCAGGAATGCCGAAGCATACCACACGCAAGACAGCGGCAAAAGAACCCCTCTGTTTGTAGGCGTTGATACGCAGGCGTGACAGATGGGGCAGAGAAATGGCGAAGTCGTCGTCCCCTGTCTGAAAGAGGGTATCCATAGAACGATGGGCTGCCTCATAGGCCTCCCGGATGAATTCCTCAGAAGAAGCCGGCAGGATTTTTTCATCGGACAGCATATAGATATCTTTGCCTTTTTTATAAGATGGCGGTTGTCCGGGTACAATAAAAATGTCAGAAGCCTCTTGTTTCAAGGCTTCCGATATGATTTCCAGAAAAGAATACATAATGGAATCACCTCATTCAAAATTCGTATTTCCGTCCCATACAGGCAGGTCTGTGTCGGGCACCCAATCCTGTGTGGAAACGATTTGCCAACGTGTGATATGAAATTCTGACCCTAACTGCAATTCCACTGCCAGAATCTGGCCGCTGTCTATGGGTTTTTCATAGGAAAGCAGCAGGGTGTCATTGTTTGTTGTATAGGAGATGGATTGTGTGTCCAGATAAGAGAATAAAGCGGCTTCGTCAGAGGTTTCCCATAACTGGCCGATGGTGTTGGCAATCTGGGCACATTCCTGTTCTGCTGCATAATAAGACTGCTGGGCAGCCGCGCGTTTCTGGGAAAAACGCAGTTCCGTAACGGCGGTGGAAAGGGTCAGCACTGAAAATATGGTCAGGCATAAAACGGAAAAAATCACCGTCAGAGAAACGATGCCGATGCTGATTTTGGGATTTTTCAGTTTACTCACCGTACATCACCGCCTCACAGGAAAATGACAGAATCTCTGTTTCGCCTTCGGAAAAGGTGATGGTGGCAGTTTGCGCTTCGGGAGAAAGATGCAGAGAATAAGTGCTCTGCTGGTCTGTTTTCTGCCAGTTTTTGTCGTACCATACCCAGAATCCATGGTCTGTCTGTATGCCGTCCATCTGCTGGGCTGTTTGTTCCAGATCGCCCTTGTTGTTTTTCCATAATTCCGCGGCTTTCTGGCATTCTATAGTGGCAAAATCCAATGCCTGACTTTCCGTAGCAATATTTTTGGCTTCTGCAAATACCCGCAGGCTGATGGCAGCGGCAGCAGAGAAAATAAACAGCATGATGATCAGTTCCATGAGGAACAGCGGTGTTTTTGAATGTTCGTTCATAACATACCTCCTGATACGGGACACTGCAAATCAACGGAGGAAGCGGCAGTATGCCCATCTACTGTGCAGGAAAATGTCAGCAGACCGTCCTCCAGCTGGAAATCCAGCTGTTCCATAGGCATGATGGTGGCACCGCTCTGGGGATCGAAGTCCATACTGCCAGCGCAGAACAGTTCTTTCAGACTGCCTTCGTGACAGTACAGATAAGTCACGTAAGGCTCATCGTCTATGATTTCCCAAAAAGCCAGTGCTTCTGTATCCCCCAGTTTTTCTGTGGAAATGCCGTCTGTGGTATCGTAATGCCGTGCTTTGGCTGTGATGTAGCTGATGCAGGTGGTGGTACCAAATTGCTGTTCCAGATTGGTGGAGATGTTCTGGTATACCCTTGCGCCGGATAACAGAACGGCAAGCATACACCCCAGAAACAGCATGAGCAGCAGAAAACTGGGAATGGTTTCTAATGTGCGAAAATGTTTTCCCATAATGTAACCTCACTTTTCCACGACGGTAATGTCCGGCATGATATTGGAAGCAAAGATGTCATAAAAGACATCGAATTGTTCTTCGTTGACATGTACGCCGTAGTTTTCCTCTAAATAGGCGTAGCTTGGCGGATAAAATCCTTCCAGCGCATAACAGGTGATGACACCCCGCAGGATGCTTTCTTCCGCTAACCGTTTGGCCTCCTGTTTTTGCTGAAGGGCTGCCTGTTGCAGACCAAACAGGAGAAAGGCGCAAACGCCCAGAAACAGAACAAGAAAAATACCGTATTCTGTTATAAAAGCCATCAGAGAATGTTTGTGTTGTTTCATACAGATCCCTACCTATCAGCCAAAAGAAGAAAGTATCCCAATGAGGGGAAGCATCACGGAAATAAGCAGTACCCCGATGATGATGGAAAGCAGGATGACCACAGCAGGCTCCACAAGGGCGGCTGCTTTTGACAGGGCATTGGCTGCTTCTTCGGTGCTTCTTTTGGAAATTTCAGATAATGTGTTGTCGATTTCCCCTGTCCGAATGCCGATGAACAGCATACGGCAATATTTGGGATGCAGCAGCTGCGCATCTTCTACGGCTTTGGTAAAGGGGGTTCCTTCCTGAATTGCCTGACGGCAGGCAGCAATCTGATTTTCCAGACCGGAATTGCTGCAGAAAGATTCCGCCAAAGCCAGTGAATGATCCAAATCCTGTCCGCTGGATACTGCCATGGATAATGCGGAAATGAAGTTCGCCCGGCTGTAAAGGATGCCGATTTTGGAGCGATGGAAGCGGCGATTCCAGTACTTCAGGAATTTTTCTTTGCCCTTGGCAGTGAAGCCGAAATAAACGGCTGCCCCAGCAAGGAGGATGGCAAGTATCAGGAAAATCCATTTTCCTTTCTGCAAAAGGATGCCAAACTGCAGCAATGCCATGGAAAATGGCGGCAGGGTGCCTCCCAGCTGGGCAAAGACATCCTGAAAAATGGGCAGGACTTTGGTGATGAGCAGGATAACGATGACGATCATGACAGCCAGCAGCACCAGAGGGAAAATGATGGTTTCTTTCAGGAGCTGCGTCATGCGCCGCCGTTCATCGTAATACTGGGAAAGGGCGGTAAACGTGGATTCCAGATAGCCGGTTTCTTCGCCCAGCATGACCATTTTCAGAAGATATTCAGGAAAAGTGCCGGTTTCTTCCATGGCGGCAGAGAGGGACATGCCAAGGGATGTTTTTTCGTAGAGCTGAAAGAACAGCTCTTTTTTGTCTTTCTGATTTTCATCCTCCATAAAAATGGAGAAGCATTCCGATACAGGCATGCCTGCTTTGAGCAAAAGAGCGTATTCCATACAAAAAGCGGAAAGTTCCTCTTTTTGCCAGTTGATTGTTTTCACATAAAAAACCTCCCTAATACACAATATCCACCAGATAGAAAATCCGGTGGCTATTGTCGTGTGGTGATATGTTTTTAATACAAAAATTTCTCGGTATAGTTTTTCCCGTCACCGATGTACTTCATGATGGCATCGCTGGAATTTGCGCTGGATGCGAAAGTAGGGTCCATCAGTTTCCAGGAAACGCCGTCAAAGAAGATGATGCCTTCTACCCATCCGGTTTCCGGTGTGTATGTGGAAATCCAGGCATGGTATGCGGAACCGGTGTAGCCAACCACCAGTTTGGTGGGGATGTTCTGGCTGCGGAGCATTGCTGTCATGACAGCCGCATAGTCGAAGCAGATACCTTTTTTGGTCTTCAAAATCTCATCCACATTGGGCAGATAGCCGCTCTGAACGGTCTGGGCCTTTTGTGTGTCATAAGAAATGTTTTTGATAACATAGTTGTAGATTGCCTGTACTTTGTCCAGATCGTTTGTCTTTCCGGCTGTCAGGGACTTGGCAAGGGCAACGACCTGACTGTTTTCGTTGAAGTTTACATACTGGTTGGGACAAAGGAAAGGTACAAATTCGTTTTCCAGAGAAACGTTGATCTGCTGTGTCAGCAGAACGCTGTATTTTGTGCCGGAGATGTTTTCATAAACGCCGATTTGATATGTGCCGTTTCCGTCGGAGAGAACAAAGGTTTCGTAATTGCCGTTGTTATTCAGGTTATAGGTGTATTTCACACCGCTGGGGCCGGTGATGATGACTTTCAGCTTGGCATCAGAACCAGCGCATTTGATCATCACATAACCTTTGGAGGTGTTGGAAGCGTCTATGGTCACATCTTTGTTGCCGCTGTAAACCACAGTGCCGGGAGCGGAAGCTGTCTGGAAAGCGGTGCCTGTAGGGTTGCCTGCCAGAGGAACCGGTGTTTCTGCCAGTGCTTCTTCAATGGTATCCACCTGTGTGTACATTTCTTCCGGGAATTCTGTTTCTGTAGTCTGTGTAACTTCCGCAGAAGAATCGGAAGATGTGGCTGTACCACATCCGCTGAGCAGGAATATGCCCGTCAGCGAAAAAATGATAAAGTTTTTCGTGAGTTGTTTTTTCATATCGTAGAACCTTTCTATATTCGGTGAGATGGTTATCTTTAAAAGAATGTTTTCTGCTCTATTGTATGATGGGAAAGGCATAAAGTCAATAAAAACCCCAAAAGAATGGCCTTTGCAGCCCCTTTTGGAGGGCAAAGAGGAAAAATGCGGGGAAATTTTGCGCAATAAAAAAGCCTGCCGGAACGTGTAAAAATTCCGGCAAGCCCGTGTTTAAGACTGTTTCATATATTTTTCGAAAAATGCTTCTGCGGGAAGAGGTTTGCTGTAGAAATACCCCTGACCGATATGACATCCAAGTTTTCGCATGGTGTCTCTGTCTTCGGCGGTTTCAATGCCTTCCGCCACCGTTACGATGTCCAGTTTTTCACTGAAGGATATGGTCTGTTCCAGTATGATCATCCGACGGTGTCTGTCCTCGTGGGATACTTTCCGCAGGAAGCCTTTGTCCAGCTTCAGTTCATCGATTTTCAGTTCGTAAAGCATATTCAAAGAAGAATATCCGCTGCCAAAATCGTCTATGGATACGCGGAATCCTTTCTCCTGCAGGTTTTCGATTTGCTGCCGCAGCTGTTCCAGATCCTCTGTGGCAATGCCCTCCAGAATTTCCAGCGTAATCAGATGATGTGGAACGTTGTAGTGGTCTACGATTTTTTCCAGCATATCCGTATAGTTTTGTTTGGCAAAGAGCCGCTTGGACTGGTTGATGGAAATGGGAATCGGTGTAATGCCTTGCTGTATCCAGCTTTGCAGCAGTTGACAAACCTGTTTTACCATGTACATATCCAGTTTGACGCAGAAATGGTTGGCTTCAAAAATGGGGATGAATTCATCCGGGAATAAGAAGCTGCCGTCTGGTTTTTGCCAGCGGACAAGGGCTTCTGCGCCGATGATGCGGTCTGTCTGCAATTCTGCTTTTGGCTGGAGATACAGTTTGAATTCTTCCTGCTCCAGCGCAGTCTGCATATGGGCTTCGATGCTCATTTTTTTTCTGGACATTTCCAGCATGGAAGGATTGTAGAACACAATCTCCGAATCTCGGATGCCTTGCAGGCTCTGCATGGCAAGGAGCGCCTGTTCCCTGTCCCCATTGATGGCAACACTGGAATACATGCAGATAGGATAGCCGTATTCGGAAAGGAACGCATCCTTATGAATCTCATGAATCAGATTCAACAAACGTTTGCGCAGAACATTTTCTTCTGTTTCCAGCAGGAACAGATAGAATATATCCGCAGATTCCCGGCAGAAAAATTCGCCTTCCAGCAGATGGTTTTCAATCAACGCTTTGATGTGCTTCAATACAATATCACCGGCATCATATCCGAATAAGTCGTTGATGGATTTGAAGTTATGGATATTGAGGGCAGCAATGCTGTATTGAGGGTCTTTTTTCTGAACAGACAGAAATTCCTGGAATTCTTCGTCAAAGCTGGAAGTATTTTTCGCCCCTGTGACAGGGTCTAAATAGGCCAGCTTCATCAGCTGTTTTGTATCTGCATAATATCTGCGGGTGCTGAAAAATACCAGAAAGAACAAGAGCCCCAAAAGAGCAATAATCATAGCCGCCACAATGGAAAACATTCTGGGAATTGCATCTGCTGCGGCGAATATGGCGTCTACGCAAAGGATGCTCCAGCCGTTCAGCCCTATAGGAGCAAGGTAATAGTGGTAACGTTTTCCCTCGTAGGTAAATTCACCGAAGATGCTTTCTTCCTGTTCCAGCGCCTGTTGAATCCGTTCTGTTTCGTTATTTGTGATGTAAGGACTATCAAAAATGGAATGAATCGGTTCTTTTACAACGGTTTTATCCGAGTGAACCAGAAAAGTACCTTCCTGATTCAGGATATGGATGTGACCGCTGCCACCCATAACGGTGTTGCCTGCTGCAATGTCAGCAAAAATATTCAGGGTGTCACCGGCAGCAATGACGCCGACAACTTCGTCGTTTTCATAAACGGGAACAACATAGAGAAATTGACCGAAGTCTGTATAGGTTTTGCCGGTAAACATCCGGGATATGATGGATTTGCCGGTAAAGGCTTTGTCAACAGCTTCTTTAGCGGCAGGCGCAGTATCAGCAGGATCCCAGTCATATATGATTTTGCCGCTGGGATAGATGCGGATGCCGGAACCATCTTTGGGCAGATAGGAAAGACTGAGAAATTCAAATTCCTGATTGATGGCAATGAGGCTTTTTTCCAGCTGGTCAGAATCGTGTATGATGCCGCTGGTTTCAAAGGCCCTGGCTATGGCTGATAAAGAAGTGATTGTATCGTCCAGCTGCTCATGAATGCGTTCAGTATATTCCTCTGTTTCCGCCTTCATTTCCATATGATCTTCCTGGTGAGCAGTTTTCAACACAACTCCCAGAAATAGGGCACCTATGGTGCAGAGCAAAATACTGCCTACAATCAGTGTGATAATGATATGCGACAGTTTTCGTTTTATTTTATTTTCATTCATTCATTTTCTCTCCCTAAACGTTTGCTTCAGGAAAGCAACCGACTTGGTTCTTTTGTCATAGGTTTCTTTCAAGTAATATAATGTAAATAGGAAAATCCATCCTTATTGTAACAAGTATGTATTTCTGCGTCAACGTTTTCAGAGGAAACAAAGAAGACTTTTCGGAAGAGAAATGTTTGCTGGAAAAATCCTCTCCAAAGGTGTATCATACCTATGAAAATAGAGGCTTTTGGAGGAAAAATAATGATTATCTGGTTCGATTTGCTGATGATGGTGGTGCTGTTTTTTATGGGACTTTGCTTCTATCGTTCCAATGGAAAAGGTGCTAATCTTCTGTCAGGATACAATATGAAATCACAGGAAGAAAGAAGACGCTTTGATGAGCCGCAGATGTGCCGGATATACGGCAGAAAGATGATGCAGATGGCAGTTCCGTTTTTCTTTGGTGCGGTCATAGACTTGATACTGCCGGGCAGAGGCTGCCTGTTGGCATGGATTGTTTTTGTGGTACTGTTTGCGCGGCTGCTGCGCCTGCGGAGGAAGATGGAGAAATAAATGCGTGGAAAAAGCACAGAGCTTTCAGGGCATTTTCATAAGAAAAAAGAAGCCAAAATCCTTATCATGACAAAGGATTTTGGCTTTCTTTTTATGTTATGTTTTCTGAAGGAGAAGTTGCTTTTTTATCTCATTCCGCTATCTCATACACCATTTCCCCGCTGTAACATACCTCCACCATACATTCCACAAGCTTCTCTCCTTTTGTGAGAAATCCTTTCCATTTTGCCTGCCAATAGCCGTATGTTTCGTCTATGACTTCCAGCCGTTCCAAATGGGGCAGAAAATCCTTCAAACACCACTTTTCGCCGGAAAAAGCGCCTGTTTCCCCCAGTCCTTCAAAAACATATAGAAAAGAAGAATCCCAGTCCACGCCTGTCAATGTGACTTTTGCGCCTGCTGTTTGCTGGCAGGGAGCGGCGGTGGAAAAAATGCCGTAAGGAAAATGGCAGACCAGTGTTTCTTGTTCTGCCTCCAGTTTTGTCAGATACCCGTCATGGAGGCTGTAGGGCAGAGAATATAAGGGTTGTGTCAGGGTTGTTTTCATAGGTCGCTCCTTTTGTTTTTGCTCAGCATAACGGACAGGAAGGATGCTGTCAAGAAATCAGGTGCTTTCTTAAGAAAACATTCGGAAAATAGAAAAGCTGGAATCTTCATCAAGAATTCCAGCTTTCTGATTTTTTAGATTGCTTTAGAAAGGCCCTAAGCCTTTCATCCGAACATGTTAGAATCCGTAAACGGCTGTGATGCTTGCGCTTACTTCGATGTCTTCATAAGAAATGTTGGTGTCTCTGTTGGCACTGCCGCCTGCCATAGCATCCATGACCATAGCTTCTTCTGCACCGTAATTCATTTCTTTATAGCTGGTGGAAGTGTTGCGGCTGTTTTCCACAACGGATACCACCTGTCCCAGCGGTTTGCCGTAAGCCTGTGCAATGGCTGTGGCAGAGGACTGGGCTGCTTTTACAGCTTCTGTCAAAGCCTGATTGTAGTAGACTTCAGGTTTTTCCAGAGAGAATGTAACGCCGTTGGTGCCTGTTGCCCCTGCGTTCAGAGCTGCATCCACATATTTGCCGGCATTGTCCACATCGTTGGTGGTCACATTCACAGAGGTGTAAGCCTGATAATTTTCCAGAACCTGTTTTTCGGTTTTTTCGTCATAACGATAAGAAGGATATACAGAGATGTGAGATGTCACAATATCATCCTCTGTAACGCCCAGAGCTTTCATGGCAGCAATGACGTCTGTCAGTTCTTCGTTCACGGCTTTCTGTGCCTGTGCGGCTGTTTTTGCGGTCTTTTCCACAGTCACATGGATGGTGGCTACGTCAGGCGTTACCTCCACAATGCCCTGTCCGTTAACGGTGATGGTGTTTGCCGCAGGTTCCGCCGCCAGTGCCATGGTGCTCATGCCCAAAGCCAGCACTGCCGCCGTCATACATGCCATCATGTTTCTTTTCCATTTTTTCATACCAACAACCCCTTTCCATTTTAGGACGCTTTCTTACATACGGATTCCTTTTTTCTTTTGGACGAGGAAAAATACAGAAAAGTTGCGGGATTTTCTGATTTTTTTCAGAAATATCAGAAAATGGCGTCCAATATGGTAAGAATCCCGTCCACGACAATGTCAAAGATATTCAAAAAAATATTGCGCCGTTTTTCTTTTTTGGATTTTTCCTTCTTTTTCATGGCGTCCTCCTTTCGAGGTCTTAGCCGTTCAGCGGTTTTTCCCGTTTGATGCCCACATAAGCCCCATCGATGCATTCGCCCACAGCAGGGTAGCCCAGCGCTTCATAATAACGGCTCAAATCGTCGTTGACCTTCTGGGAATCCAGCCGCAGCACTTCTTTTCCGGCGTTGCGGGCGTAGGTTTCCGCAAAAGTGAGGATTTCCTGTCCCAATCCCGGATAAGCCGGGTCTGTGGCGAAGTGATGGACGTAATACGCGTCTTTGTCATTGTCCCATCTGGGGTCTACGTCAAAAAGAGCAATGACGCCGATGACCTTGTCCCCGTCAACGGCAAGGAACACGCTGTTTTCCCGTATGCGCTCCTCGAAATAAGAAGCAGGGTATACAGTCAGATAAGCGGTCTTGTTCCACTGATACAAGCCTTTTTCATCCATCCAGTCAATGCGCTTTTGCAGCAGGGCAAGGATGGTGGGTACATCCCCCAGAACAGCCCGCCGCATTTCTCCGCCGCCCATCATTTCAGTCTTTCCCATTCGGCTTCTTTGAAGCCTACCAGCACAAAGTCATCGCCGATGATGAGGGGACGTTTCACCAGCATGCCGTTGGTAGCCAAAAGGGCAAACTGTTCCTCGTCGCTCATGTCCGCCAGCTTGTCTTTCAGCTGCATTTCCTTATAAAGCATACCGCTGGTGTTGAAGAATTTTTTCAGAGGCAGACCGCTTTTGGCGTGCCACTGTTTCAGTTCTTCCGCGGTAGGATTGTTTTCCACAATATGACGGTCGATAAAGTCTACACCTGCTGCTTCCAGCCATGCTTTTGCCTTTTTGCAGGTGCTGCATTTGGGATATTCCAGAAATAATACGGACATGTGAGTCCCTCCTTTTTGTTTCCTAGCTATTTTTTTTCAGTATAGCATGGGGCAGGATAAAAGACAAAAGGTTTTTGCCGGCGGTCATATTTCGCTTTTTTTCCTCTCGCGAACATGCTACAATAGGGACAAGAGAGAAAAGGAGGAGGAGTCTATGAAATTTGGATTCATCGGCGCCGGCAATATGGTCAGCGCCATTGTCAAAGGCATGACTGCCAACGGTTATGACGGAAAAAATATTTTTATTACCAGCAAGACCGTTACTTCTGCGGCAAAATTAGCGGAAGCCTGCGGCGCAAACAGCTGCCAGACAGCCGGGGAAGTCATTGCCCAGAGCGATGTGGTGGTACTGGGGGTAAAACCTCATATTCTGGCAGAAATCCTGCCGGGTTTGCAGGGTGATTTTGCGGCAAAGAAACCTCTGGTGGTGTCCATTGCCGCAGGGAAAACACTGGAGTATCTGGCAGAACATTTGCCCGAACATACACCTATCGTTCGTGTCATGCCCAACATCAACGCCAAAATCGGCGCATCTACCACAGGTATCTGCCATAACGATGCTGTCACAGCAGAGCAGCTGGAAGCAGTGAAAGCTGTTTTTGCCACCATCGGCAGTGTAGCGGAAATTCCAGAAAATCATTTCGGTATTTTCAGCGTTATCGGCGGCGCAGCTGTGGCTTTCCATTATATGTATATGGATGCGCTGGCAAGAGCAGCCCTGAAAGCTGGGATGCCCAAGAAACAGGCACTGGAAATCGTGGCGGAAACCGTCAAAGGCAGTGCGGAAATGGTGCTCAAAAGCGGAGAAGCCCCTTGGCCTCTGGTAGATCAGGTATGTTCTCCCGGCGGTACCACCATTGAAGGCGTGACCACCTTGCAGGCAAAAGGTTTTGAAGCGGCAGCAGCAGCGGCTTTTGATGCAGTGCTGGAAAAAGATAAGAAAATCGGCCGCGGAGAAGTTTGATAAAAGACCGTGGCGTTTTTCCGCAGCTTTTTCCTTTGTGAAAAACGCTTAAAAAGGAAATATTTCATTTTTTTTACATTTACACGAAATTTGACAAAATTTCATTGAATTACAGCGTGGAATTCGTTATAATGGTTACGCGGGTAATTTTAATACTGAAACAACAAAAAAATTATGGTGAGTTGAGGAGGAAAACAGTATGAAAAACAGAAAATACGCTCGTCTGGTAGCGATGGCTCTGGCAGCTATGATGGCTATGCCTACAGTTGCATTCGCAGCAGGCACAACATGGGATGAAGACACAGCTTATTATGGCGCACTGGAACAGGGCAAAGTTCCCGAAGAAGTTATGAAACAGGACGAAATGGGTCAGTACGTAATTTCTGACGGTACAGCAACAACACCCGAAGGTGGCGAAACAACAACACCTGAAGGCGGCGAAACAGCTACAACAGAACTGCCCTTCACAGACGTTGCAAAAGACGCAGCTTACTACAATGCAGTAAAATACGTTTATGACAACAAACTGATGGCTGGTACAACAGACACAACATTCGAACCCGAAGCATCTCTGCAGAGAGCAATGCTGGCTCAGATCCTGTACAATAAAGAAGGCGCAACAGACGTTGCAACAGAATCTGCTTACACAGACGTTGAAATCGGCAGATGGTATGCAACAGCTTGCCTGTGGGCAGCTGACAAAGACCTGATGACAGGCGTTAGCGAAACAGAATTCGCTCCTAAAGCAAACCTGACAGTAGAACAGCTGGTACAGATCCTGTACAACTACGCTCAGTACAAAGGCGTTGACGTAACAGTTGAAACAGCTACAGACGTTGCTACAGCTTCCGACTGGGCAAAAGACGCTATGAGCTGGGCAGTAAGCCTGAAACTGGTTGCAGCTGATGTAGATGCAAAAGCTGATGCTACAAGAGCACAGGTTGCTGAAATGCTGATGCTGACAGCTGACCTGAAAGCAGCAGAAGCTCCCGCAACAGAAACAGTTCCCGCTGAAGAAGTAAAACCTGCTGAAGAAGCTACAACAGTTCCTGCAGAAGAAGTAAAACCTGCAGAAGAAACAACAACAACTGAAACAACAACAACAGAAGAAACAAAAACAGAAACAACAACAGAAGCTACAACAGAAGCTCCTGCTGACACAACAACAGAAACACCCGCTGCATAATTTATTCTGATTGTTTGCAAAAACCGCTTTCCTTTGGGAAAGCGGTTTTTTTTTGTCCTTTTCTCCATTTGGCGACAAAAGACAGAATATCCGCACGGGATTTTTTCCGGCAGAGGAAGAAAGCGCATCTCAGAAACCTTGATTTTTCGGGGTTTCTTTATTTTTTTGGAAAAAAAGAGAAAAAATTCGCTTTTTGGCACAATACTTGCTTTTATATAGGGTGAAGGAAAAAAGAAAATAAGCTGGTTCCCATAGCCTTATGATTTCAGAAATAAGCCTGTGAGAATCGGTATTTCCTCAAAACATCGGAAAAAGCCCCAAATGATAGGCAAAAAGCTACTTACATAGCCCATAAAAACCCTGATTTGCGGCAGAAAAACCTGTTTCCAAACGGAGAATATTGTTTCTGAATGGAGAATGGTGTTTCCGAAAGGAGAAACCTGTTTCCAAATAGAGAATGATGTTTCCAAATGGAGAAAAAATTCCATGGACAGGGATTTCCGGTGGTATAATGAGAGGAAAGGAGGGAGCAATATGGAATCCACAGAAAATCGTTATAAATATATATTTGATGAAATCCTCACACTGACAGACGACGGCTTCGTGGTAGTCGATACCAACGGGGTCATTACAGACATCAATGACCAGTACTGTAAGTATCTGAAGACCACCAAAGAGTATGCCATCGGCCGCAGCATCGCGGAAATCATCCCCAATACTAAAATGATTGATATCGTCAATTACGGCTACCGGGAGGAAGGCGCCATCCTCCGGCTCAGCGAGGAGCGGGATGATGAAAACGACAGCATCTTTCTGGTCAACCGTTCCTGCGTTTACGATGACGACCATAAGGTCATTGCCGGTGTGGCACAGGTCAAATTCCGTTTGCAGACATTGGACAGTGCCAAAAAGCTCATGCGGGAATATGCCGCTTATGAGTTTTACCGTGAGGAATACCAAAACCGCAGCAACAGCCAGTGTTCCTTTGATAAAATCGTCGGCAACAGCAGCCGTTTCGCAGAAGTGAAGAAGGCAGGCTATAAGGCAGCCAAAACATTCTTCCCGGTGCTGCTGACGGGGGAAACAGGCACCGGCAAAGAAGTGTTTGCCCATGCCATCCATAACAGCAGCGAACGCAGAGAAAAGCCTATGGTCAGCATCAACTGCGCCGCCATCCCCAATGAACTGCTGGAAAGCGAACTGTTCGGCTACGAGGAGGGGGCTTTCACAGGGGCCAAAAAAGGCGGGAAGAAAGGCAAGTTTGAACTGGCAGACGGCGGCACACTGTTTCTGGATGAAATCGGTGATATGCCCCTTGGTATGCAGGCAAAACTCCTGCGGGTCCTTCAGGAAAAGGAAGTGGAAAAAATCGGCGGTTATCAGCCCATCCCCGTAGATGTGCGCATCATTGCCGCCACAAGGAAGAACCTGCCGGAAATGATTGCCGCCGGGGAATTCCGGGAAGACCTGTACTATCGCCTGAATGTGCTGGACATTGAACTGCCGCCTTTGCGGGAGCGACGGGAGGATATTGTGGAACTGGCTTCCTACTTCCTCAATCGGCTCAATTCCGATTATAAGACAGCCATTTCCCTTTCGCCGGAAGTGCGGGAATGTTTCGTCAGCTATGACTGGCCGGGGAATATCCGGGAACTGGATAACGTCATCAAAAGCGCTTATGCCGCCTGTGAGGACTTTCTCATACAGCTCACAGACCTGCCCTCCAAAATGGTTTCCCGCCATCAGTTGGCAGGAGAAGGGGGCAGCAGTAAGAAGCTGAATCAGATGATGGAGGAATACGAAAAAGGCATCCTGCTGGATGTGCTCAAAGGTTGCGGCTGGAATTGTCAGGCTGCCGCCAATGAACTGGGCATCCATCGCAGCGCTTTATATAAAAAAATCGCCAAGTACGATTTACAGAAAAAATAAATCAGACTGACAACGGAAGCTACACCGCATGCTGTTTTTGCGGATTTTCTTCCCGTCAAATGTGTCGGGTGTTTCGTGAAAAAACGCGAAAACAGCAGGTGTTCTTTTTATGCCCAAAATACGGGGTTTCCTGTCAAAAACAGCAGGTGTATTTCCGTTTGTTTTATACACATTTCACAAAAACAAAGGATTTTAGGAGGAATGAATCATGATGCAGACATTGGTAGAAAAACTGGAAAACGTAAAAGCAGAAATGGACGGACACGTATTGGTCGTAACCATGAACCGCCCCAAAGCCCTCAACGCGCTGAACAATCAGACATTGGACGAATTGCAGGCAGTCTTTGATATGGCAGCGCAGGACGCGGAAATTTACGGCGTTATCATCACTGGGGAAGGAAGAGGTTTCGTAGCCGGTGCAGACATTGTCCAGATGGAACCCTATAAGAGCGAACAGGGCAGAGATTACGCAGGCTATGCCCAGGCAACATTCAACAAAATCGAAGCCCTGCCTAAGCCCGTTATCGCGGCTGTCAACGGCTTTGCACTGGGCGGCGGCTGTGAATTGGCATTGAGCTGTGATATCCGTATCGCATCCGAAAAAGCAGTGTTCGGTCAGCCCGAAGTAACACTGGGCATCATCCCTTGCTTCGGCGGCACACAGCGTCTGCCCCGTTTGATTGGTGCAGGTCTGGCAAAAGAAATGATTTACACAGGCAAACACATCGACGCCCAGACAGCCCTGTCCTATGGTCTGGTTAATAAAGTAGTCCCTGCGGAAGAACTGCTGGATGCGGCAAAAGCCCTTATGGCAGACATCCTGAAAGTATCTCCCATTGCCATCAAATATGCAAAACTGTCCATCAACAAAGGGGCAGACATGGATCTGATGAATGGTCTGGAAGTGGAAAAAGACTTAGTAGGTCTGTGCTTTGCTACAGAGGATAAAGAAGTGGGTATGCATGCGTTTCTGGAAAAACAGAAACCCGTATTCCGTTGATGCTGTTGTGTGAAATGGGGAAGGAGGAGGACAAATGAATTTTAGCGTATTGGTGCTGGTTATTGCCATTGTGCTTTTCGGTGTGCTGGCATTCCGTCAGATGAGCGCCCTGATTCTGGCGCCGGTGGTGACCATATTTGTCATTGTGCTGTCGGGGATGCCTGTGCTGGATACTCTGCTTAATGACTTTATGCCTGCCACATCAGACTATATCACCCAATATTTCCTGATCTTTTTCGTAGGGGCATTGTTCGGGGCAGTTTATCAGTTTACAGGGGCAGCGGAATCCATTGCCCTTGCCATGGGGCGTCTGTCCCATAACCACTTTGTAGCGCCTATGATCATGTGCATCACTGGTCTGCTGACCTTCGGCGGTGTCAGCGGCTTCGTGGTATTCTTCGTGGTCTATCCCATTGCCCTGCAAATGTTCAAACGTGCCAACCTGACCCGGCGGCTCATTCCTGCTGCCATTTCCGCAGGCTGTTGGACTTGGTCTATGACAGCGCCGGGCTCGCCTTCCATACAGAATACCATTGCCATGAAAAGTCTGGGCACACCTGCCACTGCTGCGCTCATTCCCTCCCTCATTGCCACAGCGGCGGAATTCCTCATGATCTTTGTCTGGCTGGAATGGCGCGCCCGCAGTTTCACCAAAAAAGGCAAACTGTTCTTTGACGATAGCCTGAAAACCCAGCTTGCCCCTGAGGAACTGGAAGAAAGAACATCCGAAAACCTGCCACATCCCATCATTGCGCTGATTCCCATTGCAGCCATCATCATCTGCTTCAATGTGGTGAAATTGCCTGTGGAAACATCCGTAACCGTAGGTATCATTCTGGCAGTGGTGCTTATGTTCCGGAGAGTGGCAGATGTTTCTCACTGGATTGAAGTCTTTAACAAAGGGGCTGCCGACTCCGGCACAGCCATTTTGAATACAGCCATCGTCGTTGGTTTTGGCGGCGTAGTGGAACAGACAGAAGGTTTTACATACCTCATCAATAACCTGCAAAATCTGTCCATCTCCCCCTTGGTATTCGTTGCGGTGACCATTGCCATCTGCGCAGGCGTATGCGGTTCTGCTTCCGGCGGTATGGGCGTTGCCTTTGCGGCTCTGACAGATACCTATAAAAGCATGGGTGTCAGTCTGGAGGCTGTCCATCGTATCGGCGCCATCGCAGCAGGTACGCTGGATACCCTGCCTCATCAGGGCGCACAGATCACACTGCTGGGCATCTGCAAACTGACCCATAAAGAAGCTTACTTCGATATTGCTGTGACACAGATCCTCATTCCCATTTTGACACTGTTCATCTTTATCCCGCTGGTTTCTATGGGACTTTAAAAATAACGAAAAACAGTCTTCCATTGGGCATTTTCAGAAAAAGCCGCTTTTGGAAAACACCATTTTCTCTCTCTCAATTTCTAAATGGAACGAAAATAGCCCAAAATAAAACAGCTGAAATCCTTGAAAATACAAGAGATTTCAGCTGTTTTTGTCTGTTAAGGGTTGCCGAAGATAGGTCGGCGTTTTTGTAAATTAGTAGAACAGATGGAAGGTATCAAATTTCCACTGTCCGTCTTCCTGTACCAGATTGAATGTGTAATCTGTTGTTTCGTACTGGGAAGGGTCTGCAGGGGCTTCTGTGAATGTTTCCCCTTCGTAAGGATTGCCGTCTTTGGTGTAGTATGCAGTAGCAGTTACGGACATGCCTGTTTCTGTTTTCACAGGTTCACCCATGACATAGCCTGCATAGAAGATGTTTGTGCCTCTTGCGCCGTCCAGTACATACAGACCGCCGCCTTTGCCTTCTGTGAAACGGATGTTGTTTTCAGCAAAGATGTCAGTATCCATGAAGTTGGTTGTGAAGTACTGTCCCAGATAGGTGCGGAATGCTTCCATATCGGGGAAACGTTCGTCTGTTACGCGGTTGTAAGTGTAACCGTCCACGTCGATGACGTCTGTGGTGCTCATTTCAAAGCCTTCCAGCACAATCTGTTTGTAGATGGCAAATGCGCCGTCATAGAGTGTCTGGAACTGTTCCGCAGTCAGTTCGCCGTCAGCGGCAGTTGTTTCTGTGGTTGTTTCCTGCTGCTGTGTTTCACCTTCTGTCGTTGTGGGTTCTTTGGATGTACAGCCGAACAGCAGTGTCGCAGCCAGCGCACAGCTGAGCACAATGGCCAGTTTCTTTTTCATTTTGTAAGACTCCTTTCGTTTTTTTTCGTCTTGATGTTTTCGTCTTTATTATACCATGGTTTGAAAAGAAAAACGGGATTTTCAGGGAAGTTTAAGAAATTTGAAATATTGCTGTAATCATTCATTTTGTGAAGAGCCGGAAATGATTTTTGTGGTAATCCAGCAGCCCGTCCTTTTTCATGCGGCTCAGTTCCGCCGACATGGCGCTGCGTTCCACCGCCAGATAATCCGCCAATTGCTGTCTGTCAAAGGGAATGGAAAAAACAGCGCTGCCGGAATCCTGTGCGCAGGAGGACAGGAAGGACAGGAGTTTTTCCCTTGTGCTGCGGCAGGTAACGTGAGCAATCTTTCGGGTCAGTGTCAAATTCCGTCCGGCGAAGATTTGCAGCAGACGGCGGGAGAGGAGGGCAAAAAGGGGATTTTGCTGTCCGGTGGGCGCCAGTATCCGGTTCAAAGAAAGGTATAACACCGTTGTGTCTGCGGCTGCCTGTACGCTTACTTCTGCCGCCGTATCCAGCAGAGCATAGGTTTCTCCGAAAAAGGCTCCCGGCGGGATTTGCGCCACCAAAGCCCGACTGCCCCAGAAATCTTCCCGCAGGATATGGACTTCCCCGGAAAGAATCAGCCCTGCCGCCGTGATTTTATCCCCGGTGTGTACCAGAAAACTGCCTTTTTCATAAAAAACTTCTCTTGCATCCAGTTCCTCTAAAAGCTTCGTCATATCTTCAGGAGAAATGCCCTGAAAAAAGGGAAGAGATGCCAATTTTGATGGTTCCATAGAGAAAGCCCCTCCTTTTTGTTGGAAAAACAACATACTATTTTCCCGCAGTATAGCATACTGTTATCAGAAAAACAAGGACGGAAAAACGAGGAGGAAACGACATGATTCGTAGAATTATAGAGATTGACAAAGAAAAATGTAATGGCTGTGGTCTGTGTGCCAACGCTTGCCACGAAGGCGCCATCGGTATGGTAGACGGCAAAGCAACACTGCTCAGAGATGACTACTGTGACGGTCTGGGGGATTGCCTGCCTGTATGTCCCACAGGTGCCATCACATTTGTGGAACGGGAAGCAGCGGCTTATGACGAAGCGGCTGTACAGGCAAATATGGCGAAAAAAGGCAAAACACCCTGCGCTTGCCCCGGCAGCCAGAGCAAATTGCTGGAAGTACAGGAAAAAATGGCAGCAAAAAGAGAAGAAGAAGCAGCTCCTGTTGCGGTGCCTTCCAGACTGCGCCAGTGGCCTGTGCAGATCAAACTGGCACCTATCAAAGCCCCTTACTTTGACGGTGCGAAACTGCTCATTGCGGCAGACTGTACTGCATACGCTTACGGCAATTTCCATGAGGAATTCATGAAAGGCAAAATCACACTGGTGGGCTGCCCCAAACTGGATATGGTGGATTACAGCGAAAAATTGACAGAAATCATCAAACAGAATGACATCCAGAGCGTGACCATCGTGCGTATGGAAGTGCCTTGCTGCGGTGGTATGGAACTGGCTGCGAAAAAAGCATTGCAGGCCAGCGGCAAATTCATCCCTTGGCAGGTAGTGACCATTTCCACAGACGGCAAAATTTTAGATAAGTAAGTAGGATTATATACAAAAGACCGGATTTCCTTTGAAAAGGAAGTTCGGTCTTTTTTGCGTTCTCTGCCACGGACATCAGGGGCAATGCAATGAGAACAGAAATTGTTGCAGCCAAACATGATGAAAAATTACAAAAAAATTGGGAATCTCCCGCTAGAAGATTCCCAAAGATATTTCGTTTTTTATGCTTTTGCTTTTGCAGCCAGTTTGGCATTGCGTTTGTCGTCCAGTTTGGAGACGATGGTTGCGCAGGCAGCGTCACCGGTGATGTTAACGGTGGTACGACCCATGTCGAAGATACGGTCGAAGCCAACAACCAGACCGATACCAGCCACAGGCAGGCCAACGCTTTCCAGTACCATTGCCAGCATAACCAGACCAGCGCCGGGAACACCGGCTGTACCGATGGAAGCCAGTGTAGCTGTCAGTACGATGGTAATCATCTGACCCAGTGTCAGGTCAACGCCGTAACAAGCGGCGATGAATACGGCACAGACGCCCTGATAGATAGCGGTACCGTCCATGTTGATGGTGCTGCCCAGAGGCAGTACGAAACCGGCTACTTCTCTGCGGGCACCCAGTCTTTCCGCAGCTTCCATGGTGAAGGGCAGTGTGCCTACGGAGGAAGCGGAGGAGAATGCCATCATCATAGCGGGCATCATTTCCTTAAAGAATTTCAGAGGAGAAACGCCGCCCAGTGTTTTGATGGTGAAGGAATATACCACAACCATGTGTACGATGTAGCCTACATATGCCACAGCCAGTACCATGATGAGGTTTGTCAGCAGCATGGGGCCGTTTTCTGCTACAACGGGGCAGATCAGACAGGCAACGCCGATGGGGGACAGCTTGATGATGAAGTCCATGACTTTCAGGAACACTTCATTGAAACTTTCTACCACCTGACCGGCAAGGATGCCTTTTTCCCCAGCCAGCAGGATGCCGAAGCCCACAAAGAGGGCGATCACGATTACCTGCAGCATGGAAGCCTCAGCCATGGGCTTCACAAAGTTGGAGGGGAAGATGTTTACGATGGTATCCATAACACTCTGGGCTTCTGCAGGGGTGTAGGAAGCGCCGGAGGGGTCCAGCACAACGAACAGACCTTTGGACAGAGTTGCCAGAATCAGTGCCAGTGTTACGGCAAAAGCGGTGGTGCACATGTAATAAATCAGTGTTTTGCCGCCGATGGCGCCTACACGGCGAATGTCCTTCATGGAGATGACGCCGGCCGCAATGGAGAACATAACAATGGGCACGACGATGAATTTCAGCAGGTTCAGGAAGATCGTGCCCCAGGGCAGAATGTAGTTTTTCGCGATGTCCAGTCCGTTGGGCACCATCATCAGGGCCAGGCCCACTGCGATGCCGACCACCAGCCCGATGAAAATCCAAAATGCAAGGGGAAGTTTCTTCTTGTTCATTGACAGCTCTCCTTTCCGTCCATGCAGCCCTTTCCTCACTTTGGGCCGCATCTGTTTACAGCTCCCTCTCTGACTGCTCTCTTTCAGTATATATGATATGGAGGAAACTTACAAGGTCTTTCTTTCCTTTTTCTCCCCCTGCAATTTCCCGGGCCAAGCCCTTCTTTTTTCAACTTTTCCACTGGATTTTCCACAACTGCGACAGAATCCAACTTTCTTTTTATTTTTTTATATTAAACAACTCTTTTTTATACTGTATCTTTTCGGAAAAAAATCGGTTTATTTCCTCAGTGAACTCGTGAGCCTTATGTATATCCTGATGTATATTTATTTCAAGTATCTTAAAGCCGTCTTCAGTTATAGCTATATCAAAGCCGAGGTATTCAAGCTGAGGAATCATCATAGAAATATCATATACTCCTTTTTTCACCGTTTCCCAATTGGGCAGATAGCCCTCCAGCAAAGTTCCCGTGTCGGGATGATGATCCATGCTGATATAGCTGTGATCTGCAAGCAACGCGG
>NZ_CAJMDQ010000033.1 GCF_905212195.1 uncultured Anaerotignum sp.
CACGGCCGATGGAAGAAGCACCGAACAGCATGATTTCGGGATCGAATTTTTTGATTACTTCTGTAACAGCTTTTGTGTAAGGTTCTGTTACATATTCTTTCAGGTAAGGGTGGTCAACCAGAACTACTTTGTCTGCGCCGTAGTGATACAGTTTTTCTACTTCGCCTTCGATTCCGCTGCCCAGCAGGACTGCGTATACATCGTCTTTCAGATCTGCTTTCAGTCTTGTAGCTTCACCGATCAGTTCCAGACCTACGTTCTGTACTTTGCCGTTTCTCTGTTCCACTACTACAAAAATACCATTGCTCATGGGATATATCCTCCTTAATGTATTCATCTTTATTTCAATCCACTATCCGCACAAAACGAAGTTTTGTGCAAAACGGGGTTCGGGGACGCGTCCCCGATGGGGTATTGGGGCAACGCCCCAAGGTCTTATTAGATGATGAATTTTTCTTCCAGTTTCTTCACGATTGCTTCTACAGCCTGTTCTGCTGTCAGATCTTTCAGGACTGTACCAGCACCCTTCAGTTCTTTTGTGAAGGATTTGTATACGTTTGTGGGGGAACCTTTCAGACCGATCATATCCAGTTCCAGATCGTCTTTCAGCAGGTTGAAGTCAAAGATTTTGATTTCTTTCTGATAAGCGTCGAATACGCCGCCTACGGACATGTATCTGGGTTCTGCCAGTTCAGCGATTGCTGTCAGCAGGCAAGGTGTTTTTACTTTTACGATGTGGTAGCCATCTTCGAACTGTCTCTTAACGACTACATGATCTTCTGCTGCTTCTACGATTTCTTCTACGTAAGAAACCTGAGGCAGGTGCAGTTTTTCAGCGATCTGGGGACCAACCTGAGCTGTGTCACCGTCGATAGCCTGACGGCCTGTGATGATCAGATCGTAGTCCAGCTGTTTCAGAGCTGCTGCCAGGATACCGGATGTAGCATATGTATCGGAACCACCGAATTCTCTGCCGGATACCAGGATAGCTTCGTCACAGCCCATAGCCAGTGCTTCTCTCAGAGCAACGTCTGCCTGAGGGGGGCCCATGGATACTACTGTTACTGTGCCGCCAACCTGTTCACGGATTGTCAGTGCAGCTTCGATACCAGTTTTGTCGTCGTGGTTGATGATGGAAGGAACGCCGTCACGAACCAGTGTGCCAGTTTTAGGATCGATTTTAACTTCTACGGTATCAGGTACCTGTTTGATACATACAACAATTTTCATTGTGATTTAATCTCCTTTCGTCTTTTTGGAAGCTTTGCTCCCAATCTGATAAAAACTTGTGTCTGAAACTGTTTTCGAAAAAATCTTATTTCAGTTTCATCCAGTTGGAAATAACGATCTTCTGTACTTCTGCGGTACCTTCGTAGATTTCTGTAATCTTCGCGTCACGCATCATTCTTTCGATCGGGTAATCTCTTGTGTAGCCGTAACCACCGAAGAGCTGTACGCATCTTCTTGTTACATCGCTTGCTGTTGCACCAGCCAGGTATTTTGCCATAGCTGCCAGGTGGCTGTAAGCGCCGTGTGCGTCTTTTGTGCATGCTGCTTCGTATACCAGCAGTTTCACTGCTTCTACTTTTGCTGCCATGTCAGCCAGTTCGAACTGTGTGTTCTGCATCTGACCGATTTTTTTGCCGAACTGTTTTCTTTCCATTACGTATTTTACGCATTCGTCAATGGCACCTTCTGCAATACCCAGAGCCTGAGAAGCTACACCAATACGGCCGCCGTCCAGTGTCTGCATTGCGATCTTGAAGCCCTGACCTTCTTTGCCCAGCAGGTTTTCTTTAGGGATTCTGCAGTTTTCAAAGATCAGTTCGCATGTTGCGCTACCACGGATACCCATTTTTCTTTCTTTTTTACCGATGGAGAAGCCGGGTGTGTCTTTTTCTACGATAAATGCGGAGATACCTTTTGTACCTTTGGATTTATCTGTCATTGCGATGATTACGTATGTATCAGCATAGCCAGCGTTTGTGATGAACACTTTTGTGCCGTTCAGTACATATTCGTCACCATCCAGAACAGCTGTTGTCTGCTGCATGGAAGCGTCTGTACCTGCGCTGGGTTCTGTCAGACCGAAAGCACCCAGTTTTTCACCTTTTGCCAGGGGTACCAGGTATTTCTGTTTCTGTTCTTCTGTACCAAACATGTAGATGGGGCCTGCACACAGGGATGTGTGTGCGGAAACGATGATTGCTGTTGTGCCGCATACCTTAGCCAGTTCTTCTACTGCCATGGAATATGTCAGGTAGCTGCCGCCTGCACCGCCGTATTCCTTAGGGAAGGGAATACCCAGGAAGCCGTATCTTGCCAGTTTCTTAACGGTTTCCACGGGGAATCTTTCTTCTTCGTCCAGTTCTTCCGCCAAAGGTTTTACTTCTGTTTCAGCAAATTTTTTGTACAGGTCTCTCAACAGTACTTGTTCCTTTGAATAGCCAAACTCCATAATTTGTTTCCTCCTTAAAAATCGGCAATAATTTTGTTATTATTCTAACAAATAACTATATGAGCAAAAACCGTGCCAACGATATTTTCCTTTAGTTTTCACACTTTTTTTGGAAAATTCGCTGGTTTTTTGTCAGAATAAATGTTAGAATACTTGTAACTTTTTGTATTATAACACTTTTTCTAACAAAATGAAAGGGGTATTTACCCATGAAATTGACAAAAGAGCTGTTTTTTTCTTCCAATTTGATACACCAGATCCTGGATCACACCAACGGAGGCATAAATGTGGTGGATACCGACGGGATTTTAGTATATGTCAACACAGTTTCTGCCAATTATCTGAATCAAAAGCGTGAAAATATGATTGGAAAACACATTTCCCAGTTTTATCCCGCCGCCGTTCTTCTAACAGTGTTAGAAAACCATCGGCCCATTCTGGATAAAAAGATCCATCTGGTGCCTCCCAATAAATATGTCGTAAATTCCTATCCTATTTTTATGGACGGGGAATTCATGGGCGCCTATTCCATTTTTCAGGATATTCAGGAGATTGACCAGCTTAACAGCAAAATCAAACATCTGGAAATGCAGGTAAGTCTGACAAAGCCCGAAGCCGATTTCCAACACGTTGTCCACATGGGCACCATGCAGAACATCTACAAGCAGGCAAAAAAAATCGTTGGCTCGCTGGGCGGCCCCCGTCACTCCATCATCACGGGGGAGTCCGGCACCGGCAAAACCATGCTGGCAAACCTCATTTATAATTACGCCAAACAGATTGGCGTTATTGGCAAAAATGCCCCGTTTATCGAAATCAACTGCGCCCAGTTCACCAACCCGGATATTGCCGCCATGGAAATTTTCGGCTCCGTGGAAGGTGCTTACACCGGTTCCAAAAAGAAAAAGGGGCTGTTCGAGCAGGCAAACGGCGGCATCCTCTTTCTGGATGAAGCCCACACCATTGAAAATTATCAGAACCTTCTATTAAAAGCCATTGAGTCCGGTAAAATCCGCCGTATTGGTGACACCAAGGAAATCGACATCAACGTCATTGTCATTGCCGCTTCCACCAAAAACCTCCACGAGGTATTCCTGCCGGAATTGTACCAAAGACTTGCCCAATACGAAATGCACCTGCCTGCCCTGCGGGAGCGTTCTCTTGCGGAAAAAGAAAATCTCTTCCGCCATTTTGTCATGCGGTATGAAAACGCCGTTTGGGAAGCAAGGCACATCCGCTACCATGTGATTTTTACACCGGAAGCGAAACATGCCATCCTCAACGCCGTTTACCCCAGAAACATCCGTCAGATGCGTGACGTTATCAATTACAGCATCGACGCTTCCTCTCCTCTGATTGAGGACATTGGGGAAAAAACAGAAATCACCACAGTGGTAGATATGGAGCATATTCCCTTTGAAGCCGCAGAACAGCCGGAAACAGCGGAAAACAGTGAACCTGCCACTCCTGACGACAAAATCACCGACCAGATTGCTCAGTTTATCCAAGAACAGAACGCCAGCGGTCTTGGCCCCAGAAAAATCGCCCGTCAGCTGGAAGCCATGGGATTTCCCATTCCTTATTACAAAGTGGCTTATTTCCTGAAAAAAAGCGCCTCTGCCAAAGAGACAGAAACTGCGAGGAAACCAGCCTTCTTTTGAGGTAAACTGAAACTGTCATTGACAAAGACAAATAAGGAGGAAACCACATGGACTGGATTGACAAATGGAACGAAGCCCTGGAAATACTGGAAAAAAGCCTGACCGCGGAAATTTCTCTGGATGACATTGCCAGAACCGCCTGCTGTACAACCTTCCACTTTCAGCGTATGTTTTCCTATCTGGCAGATATGCCCCTTTCGGAATATATCCGCCGCCGGAAAATGACAAAAGCCGCCTTTGATTTGCAGAGGGGCGCAAAAGTCATTGATGTGGCGCTGAAATATGGATACCGTTCCCCAACGGCGTTCACACGGGCATTTCAGAGCATCCACGGCATCACCCCATCCCAAGCCAAGGCAAAAGGCGCGCCCCTGAAGGCTTTTCCGCCCATCCGGTTTCAAATGACCGTCAAAGGAGTGACTGCATTGGATTATCGTATTGAAGCAAAAGGCCCCCTGCGCGTTGTGGGAATTTACACACCATTGGAAAAAGACATGGAGAAAAATTTCCAGACTGTACCTGCTTTCTGGCAAAAAGCCGTGGCAGACAATATCCTGCCGAAACTGACAGGCATTATGGAAATGCCTGCGGTGCTGGGGATTTCTGCTTGTCAGGAAGAAGAATGGAAATACTGGATTGGCGTCTGCACTTCCAAAGAAGTGGAACCGCCTTTGGAAATGCTGGAACTGCCTGCCGCCACATGGGCAATCTTCCCCGGCACAGGCGCCATGCCAAAGGCATGTCAGGAATTGGAGAAACGGATTTTCACGGAATGGCTCCCCAATTCCGGCTACGAATACGGCAAAGGGGCAGATATAGAGGTCTACTATAACGCAGACCCTGCGAATTCTGTATTTGAAATCTGGATTCCCGTTGTGAAAAAAGCAGAACATATTTAAGGAAGCAAAAGGCATGCACCTGTTTTGTCAAATCAAGGCGCATGCCTTCCGTTTTTGTCGCCTCTGGAAGGATTTTCCCGTTTTTTCTGGACTTTTTCAGCCTTTGCGTGATATAGTATCATAGAAAAACGGGATAGAACCCAACTTTTGTGGGAAAACTATCTTTGGAAAAGGGAGATTTTGCAATGGAACTGCACGCCATAGAATATGAAGGCATTCCAATTGAATACGAACTCATCCGCAAAGACGTGAAGTATATCAACCTGCGGGTAAATAAGCATGGACAGGTGGTGGTGTCCGCCGCCAAACGGGTACCTTTTTCCGTCATTGAAGAATTTGTCCAGTCCAAAGCCCTCTGGATTATCAACCATCTGGCAGAAGTGGAAAAAATCCGTATGGCACAGCCCTCCGGCGCCATGTACGACGGCAAGACATTGTATTTTCTGGGGGAACCCTATACCCTCCACATTGCACAGGGACTGCGTCAGATTCAGCGTTCCGATAACATCATTTATATGTCTACTTTCCAGACGGATTCCGTTGGACTGCGGTCTGAATATCTGGAATGGCTCCGGGAACAGGCAGCTGGGACATTTGCGAAGCTTCTGGACGAAATCCATCCCAAAGTAAAAGACTACGGCATTCCTTATCCCAAAATTCAGGTGCGGAACATGCGGAGCATCTGGGGCAGCTGTACTGTAGAAACCCAAAGCATCCGCCTGAATCTCCAGCTGATGAAGGCAGACCCGGATTGTATCCGTCAGGTCATCTATCATGAATTGGCACATTTCCGCTTTTCCGACCACAGCAGACGGTTCTATGCCCTGCTGACAGAATGGATGCCTAACTGGAAGGAGTGCAAAGAACGTCTGGAAACCATGTACAAAGATGGTGTGTGAAAAATCTCACATTTTCTCCAAAAAATATTGACAAAGTCATCTATTCATGATATATTATCAGTTGAAGTTAATATTGACGCGGAGTAGAGCAGTCCGGTAGCTCGTCGGGCTCATAACCCGGAGGTCGCAGGTTCAAATCCTGTCTCCGCAATTCAACAAAAAACACCATACACGAAAGTGTGTGGTGTTTTTTTGTTGTGTGAAGATGTCTCATGCAGAAGCTGGAAAATTGGGGTGGCTTTCAAATCCTGTCTTCGCAATTCAAAGAACATCATGCAAAGCAGGTTCCCATTAAGAAAACATTATTTTTTCTTTTCGTTTCTTAAGGGGAATTGCGACGGCTGGCTTCAGAAGAAAACAATCCGTTGCTTTTTAGAATTTGGACTATTTACTTTTCTTATGAAGCAGCCCCTGAAAGCATGGTGTTTTTTTCGTTTCAGGACTGCGACCGACGGGAAGGAGAGCAGACGACCATGTTTCGAGGTGGGACTTCGCAGGTTCAAATCCCTGCACCCCGAAGAGAAATGGGGACGCCGAAGGCGGCTTTGCGGAGCAAAGTGCTTGATCCTCTCCGCAATTCAACAAAAAACACCATACACGAAAGTGTGTGGTGTTTTTTTATTTCAAGACTGCCACCGCTGCCGGGTATGGCTCGTTTATGGAATTGTTCATAAGCTTATGGTATAATTTCCTTGAATATAGCAAGCAATCAATGACAATTTGGAGAACGATTATGAATTATACACGGATGAACTTAAAGGAATGGAGCAGAGGTGATCTGTTTCAGTTTTATATCGATAAAATGCGAATCGTCATGAGTTTGACGGTAGATATGGATGTGACCAATTTAAAAGCATATTCCAAGAAACACCATCTTGATTTTTATCCTTTGATGGTGTGGGTTGTATCCAAAGTTGTCAACGCCCATGATGAATTCAAATACAGTTGGGATGCAGACGGCAATCTCATCAAATGGGATTTTGTATTCCCTTCTTATACGGATTTTCATACGGATGACGAAAATTTCACCAAAATGGTCACGGAGTATGCAGAGGACCTTCTGGAATTTTACGGCAGAATGGAAGCCGACAGAGAGCGATACAAAAATGAGCGAGCCATTTTAGCAAATCAGCCGCAAAACTTCTTTGATGTATCCTGCCTGCCATGGGTAAAATATGCCCATTTTGATGTGCATGTGTTTGATGAGGGAAAATTCCTTGCGCCTGTGGTCACTTGGGGCAAATATGAGCAAAAAGACGGCAAACTCATCATGCCGCTGACTATGAACATCCATCATGCCGTTGCTGATGGTTTTCACCTATCAAGATTTTTTAATGAAGTACAGGAATTGATAGATTCTTTGGATTAAGCGGCTTGTTTCGTTCAGAGGCAATCCGCCCTTAAACTGGCACAAATTATGATTTTCCAAAAACAAACCCCCTTCGTTTCCACGAAGGGGGTTCTTACTTTCTTTATTTCAGTTTTTCCAATTCCGCTTTCAATTCCGCCAGCAATTCCTCTTTTGTCTGTGGTGCATGGTGACCCTTCAGGCAAAGGCGGAAGTCTGTTTCTTCCAGCATACGGATATGTTTTTCCAGCAGGTCTTTGTCATAGACCCAATCATCTCCAACGGGTACGGAACAATAAGCATCCCCCAGGAACAATACGCCGTCTGCCAGCATCAATGTGCAGTCATCGGCATGAGGGGAAACTCCTTCCCATAATTCCAGCGGACAATTCCCCAATTCCAGTGTCAGTCTGTCCCGGAACATGATATCCGCGCCCCGCACCTGAATGCGGCTCAGATCGGGATATTCCAGTCGGATGTGGGTATCGCAAAAGGCGGATTCCTCTCCTGTTTCCAGCCGTTTTGCCATTTCTCTTTCTGACCATCCCCAGCAAGCCATCTGCAGCAGCAGGGCATTGGTTTTTTCTGAAGCGATGGCAGGCAGCCCCAAAGATGCCATACCAAAGGTGTGATCCCAATGAGAATGGGAAATGCAGACCAGTTCCGGTCTGGGCAGCCCGGCTCTGCGGACAGCCTCCAGAAACAGTTCCGCATGTGCGCCGCTGTTTCCGGCATCCAGCATCACAGAACGTCTGTCCCCCATGATATAGCCCAGTGTGGGCCTGTCTGTGGTGCTGTCATGTTCCGTATACCAGATACGGTTTGTCAGTTGGTGTAATTTCATCTCTTTCCTCCCATAAATGCTTGTAATTGAGCAAACTGCTCCTGTGCGAGTATATAACCATGACGGTAGAACGTCATCAGTTTCTTATAATCTTTCTCCATGCGGCCTACTTCCGGCATGCAGGGACGGATAGCCAGCACCTTGCCCGCTTTTTCCATGCGGCGGATGTACGCCAGATTTTTGTTGTAGCGCACGGGACGGCGGCGCAGGTCTTCGCCAACGGCAGGATATTTTTTGTATGCCCTTGCAATGAGTTTTGTGGAACGGGAAGGCTTCATGCGGAAGTTTCTCCCTCTGGTCTGAATGACAACCACTTTGTCGCATCCCATTTCAAAAGCACGTTTCACTGGAATGGAGTCAGAAAGTCCCCCATCCACATAAGGTTTGCCGTCCACCAGAACGGGACGCACTGCCCCCGGCATGGCGCAGGAAGCCCGCAGAATGTCCATGAGACGGCTTTTATCCTGTTTTTCGGACAGGAATACCGGTCTGCCTGTATGGCAGTCTGTGCAGCCGTATTCCACCTCTGTTTCCGACGCAAAATAAGTATCGTAGTCAAAGGGAAAGTATTCTTCCGGGAATGTACGGAAAATCAAATCCATATCCATGAGCTGACGGGTTTTGAAAAATGTCCGCAGCCCCATATATTCATATTTTTTGTCTTTGTGAATCATGGTATTTCGGGTACGCCCAATCTGTTTCGATACCAGATCCGCCGCGTTGCATGCGCCTGCGGAAACCCCTACCACATAAGGAAAGGTGATGCCCTGTTCCATCCAGTAATCCAGCACCCCAGCGGTAAATACCCCACGGGAAGCGCCGCCTTCCAAAACCAGTCCAATCTTTTCCATATTTGGAACCCTCCTTTTCTCCAAACAATATAACCATAAAAACCGCCGCTAGGCAAGACCTGAGCGGCGGTTGTCACAAATTCTTAATATTACTTTAATATTACCCTTGTAGGCTTTCTGTAGTTTTCGCTTCTTTTGCTGCCCGTTTTGCCGCTTTTTTCTCCAGACGGCGTTCTCTGCGGCTATTCATCCATGCGTAGAGCACAGGAATAAATACCAATGTTACCAGAGAGGACAGTGTCAGACCGAAAATAACGCTGATGGCCATGGTACGCATCATTTCGCTGCCTTCCTGCTGGGAGAATACCAGAGGGAGCATACCAAGGATGGTGGTCAGTGTGGTCATGAGGATAGGGCGCAGACGACGGGGACCTGCTGTGGTGAGGGCGTCATAGCACCGCATGCCTCTGTCCATAAGCTGATTGGTATAGTCGATGAGGACGATACCATTGTTTACAACCATACCTGCCAGCATGATAAAGCCCATCATAGAAGTCATGGTGATGGTGTTGCCAGTGATGAACAGACCCAAGATGGCACCGGTAAATGCCAAAGGCATGGAAACCATGATGATCATAGGATACCGGATGCTTTCAAACTGGGATGCCATGATCATATAAACCAGCAGTACCGCAACCACAAGGGCTGTCAGCAGAGAGCTGAAGGCATCGTTCATCATTTCCAGTGTGCCGGAATAGCCGTAAGTGCAGCCGTCCGGGAAAGTATAGCCTGCCAAAATCTGATCTACCAGCTTCTGGGCTTCGCCGCCGCTCATGCCGTCAGCAGAAGCACTGATGGTGATATAGTTTTTCTGATTTTCACGGTTGATGGCAGTTGCGCTTTCGCCCATTTCCACTGTTGCGATGCTGGAAAGAGGAATTTCGCCGCCGTATGCTGATGTAACAGTCAGATTATTCAGATCTGTCAGGAAATTCAGTTTATCTGTGTCATAACGGATGACAACGTCGATCTCTGTACCGTCTACTTTGTACTGAGTAGCGGTGGAGCCGGAAATGGCTGTGTTCAGAGAAGACGCAATGGAAGCGGTGGTGATGCCGTAAAGGGAAGCCTTGCTGCGGTCGATGACCACTTTGGCTTCAGGCACGGTTTCGCCGGTGGAGCCTTCCACGTCGGTCAGACCCGGTGTGCTGCTCAAAAGTTCCACCAGATCGTCTTCCACTGCCATCAATGTCTGGGAATCATAGCCGTAAACATTGAAGGAAATATCTGCGCCGCCAAAGCTGCCCATGGCAGAGCTGGAAGCGGTGGCAGTGATTTCTGCGCCGGGAATATCTGACAACATATCCTGTACGTCTTTGCAGACTTCAGAGGTGGAGCGGGTACGTTCCGCTTTGTCCACCAAGTTCATGGTAACGGAAGCAGAAGATGTGCCGGAGGAGAGCATGCCGCCGCCGACGGAAGCATATACCAGCTCTGCTTCAGGAACTTCCTGCAGGCGGTAGAGCACTTCCCATACCACTTCTTCTGTATTGTCAAGGTCTGTGCCGTTGGGCAGTTCCACGGTGATGTTTGCCACACCTTCGTCTGTTTCATCCATGAAGTCCATACCTGTAATGGGAATGGTGAACAGGCTGGCAATGAATGTGATGAGCACCACAGCAATGGTGCGGACGGGGTGGTGGAGGGCTGCCTTGATGAGTTTTTCATAACCGTTGGTAAGGCGGTCAAAGAAAGCATCCCATGCATAGGACAGACGGAATTTGGATTTCTTTTCTTTCTTATGATGCTCCTTGCGCAGGAACAGGGCGCATGCCATAGGCACAAAGGTGATGGAAACCACCAGAGAGGAGATCAGGGAGTAACAAATGGTGAAGGACAAGCTCTTCATGAGCTGACCTACGGAGCCGGAAACGAAGGCGATGGGCAAAAATACCGCAACGGTTGTCAGGGTAGATGCCGTTACCGCCATGGTAACTTCTTTCGCGCCGGTTTCCGCCGCTTCTTTGGGGTCATATCCCCGCTCGTAATATTGGTAGATGCTGTCCAGTACAACGACGGAGTTATCTACCAGCATCCCGATACCGATGGCCAGACCACCCATGGAAATAACGTTCAAACTCATGCCCGACAGGTACATGAGGGCAAAGGACGCCATGATGGATGTAGGAATGGACATGGCAATGATACCGGATGTGACAGGGCTCTTCAGGAATACCAGCAGTACGAAGAATGCGATGATGGCACTGAGGAGGGCTGTCTGTGTAACGTTGGAAATGGAAAGCTGGATATATTCTGCTGTATCAGTCAGCATAACCAGTTTCATTTCGGGGTAATCGTTGTTGATCTTCGCCATTTCTGCGTTCAGCTTGTCGCTGACTTCTACCAGATTGGCGGTGGACTGTTTGTTGACAGAAATCATGATGCCGTAATTGCCGTCGATGATACTGAAGGAATCACGGTCTACCTCTTTTTCTTCCACGCTGGCAACGTCGCTGAGGTGGATCAGAGCGCCGCCGGGTGTGGTCACAGGCAGATTTTTGATGTCCTCGATGTCCTCAAATTCCCCCATGGTACGCACCTGTACGTTGGTGGAGCCCTGAGAAAGGGAACCGGAGGGCAGGTTCATGTTTTCTGCGGAAAGCACCTGAGAAAGCTGGGATGTGGTCAGGCCGTAGCCAGCCAGTTTATCCGGGTCAACGGTGATGCGGACTTCACGTTCCACACCGCCGGTCAGGTCAACGGATGCAACGCCTTCGATACGTTCCAGACGGTTCACCACGTTGTCCTCCAGCATTTCGTTCAGTGCTGTCAGATCCATATTTTCTGCCGTTGCGCCCATGTAAATGGGAACGGCGTTCATATCCATTTTGATGATGTTGGGTTCATTGGCATCGTCAGGCAGTGTGGACTTTGTGCGGTCGATGATGTCACGCAAGTCCATGGAAGCGATGTCGATATCCGTACCGTCTACAAACTGTACCATAACCATGGACATATTTGCCGACGAAACGGAGGTGATGTTTTCTACATTGGAAACGGTGCTGAGGGATTCCTCCAAAGGCTTCGTTACCAGATTTTCGATTTCTTCGGGCCCTGCGCCCACATAGGTGGTGCTGACAACCACGATGGGAATGTCCATTTCAGGCATCAGGTTCATATCCAGATTCATGTAGGATACGATACCGGCCAGAAAAACCATCATGGTGATCATCATTGTGGTGACGCGCCGGCGGATAGCAAGTCTGGAAAGCATGGCTTATTCCCCCTCACTCTGCACCTGTGCCCCTTCCACGGGCACCCGCAGGACGTCTTCCTCAGGGTTGGAAACCTGAACTTCCTCACCGTCGGTAATATAAGTCTGGCCTTTGACAACTACCTGCATATCGGTGGTCAGGCCGCTGATGATTTCGATATTTTCACCGCTTTCGATGCCTGTTTCCACAGGAACTTTCTTAGCGATGTTGTTTTCTACGACATAAACGTATACTTCACCGTCTTTTGTGATGACTGCATCTCTGGGCAGAATCATGGTATTGCTGGAAGAATCGGTGATGAAGCTTACTTCAGCCAGCATGCCGGGTTTCAAAAGACCGCGGCTGTTGTCCAGTGTGATTTTTACAGTGTATGTACCTGCCTGACTGGCGGAAGGGCTGATGGTGGATACTTTGCCCTGCAAAGGATCGGGAGAAACAGCTGTCAGCAGTACGTTGACGGTGTCCCCGATGGCAATTTCATTGACCATCTGTTCAGAAACGCCTACTTCCACTTTTACGGAAGAAACGTCCAGAATGGTGTAGGCAGGCTGGCTCTGGCTGGCAAAACTGCCGATTTCCACGTTGCGGGCAGAGATGACGCCGCTGATGGGCGCAGTAACGGAGCAGTCCGCAATGTTCTTTTCCAGATTTTCCTTCTGGATCTGGATGGAAGTCAGGTTTGCTTCCGCTGTGTCATAAGCCAGTTTCAGCTTGTCATAATCACTTTTGGAAATGATGCCTTCATCATAAAGAATCTGGTTGCTTTCCAATGTGGTCTTTGCGTTGTCCACCTGCAGTTTGGTAGCGTCATAATTGGCTTCCACACTGCGCAGATTGTTCTGTAAGTCTGTGCTGTCCACGGTGAAAAGCACAGCACCTGCCCCTACGGAATTGCCTACTTCATAGCCAAAACCGGTGACTTTGCCAGCGATGGTGGGCACCACAGACACTTCTCTGGATGCGGCAACTTTCCCCGAAAAGGAAAAATCACTGGAAATATCCCCTGTAGTCACTGCCGCTGTCTGGACAGTGCGGGCGGTTTTTTCTTCGGTTACTTCTTCCTTCGGCGTGCACCCTGTCATGGCAATGACACAGGCCAGCGCCAAAAGACTCGCTGTTTTCTTCATTCCCCAAGTCCTCCTGCTTTTAAGATTTGATTCAATTCCCGCAAATGTGTATAAACTTTTTCCTGCTTTTCTTCATCCAAAGAAGAAAAACAGCCGGCAACGGTTTCCAGTACACGTTCTTCCGCTTCTGTCACAGCTGTCATGCCCTTTTCCGTCAGATAGAAATACATCTTTCTGCCGTCATCTGTGTCAGATGCCTGCTCTTTGCGCAGATATCCGTTTTTCTCCAGTTTGGAGATCATGATGGACATACTGCTTTTGCTGATGTTGAACCAATTGGAAATTTCCGATACGGTGTGTATACCCCCGTTTTTGATAAATGTCAGTACATGAAACTGCCGTATCGTCAGTTCTCCTTCTTTTGTTTTGCCGTTGATATTGAAGGATTTTTCAATATGCTCCCGGTTCCACAAAAAGATGTTCGTATTCAGCGCAATGAGTTCTTCGGCGATTTTTTTGTTGTGTGTGGTAGACATTGCCTGACCCCTTTCTGTTTTCCTGTTCAAAAAACCTGAGATAATTTTAGTATAAAACTATTTTACTGTCAATATTTTCGGCGCAGAATGGGATTTTTTTACAAATACAAAAGGGGGGCTTTCTCTATTTTATGCGTGGTTTCAGAAAAAAGGACGGCGAGGGAAATTGCGACGGCTGTCTTCAGAAGAAAACAGAACAAATAATAAGAAAGCCGAAATCCTTTGATATGATAAGGATTTCGGCTTTAGTTGTTTTCTGATGAAGCTGTCTGTTATCGGGGAACAGAAAAAGCGATAACGCCAGCGCTTTCCGGCGCGATGATGCCGCTGTTCAGATAAAATACCACGGCGTTGTTGTCCAGATAGAAGCCAACTTCGTCCAGATTTTTGCCAAGGCGGTCTTTGGCGTCGCTGTAGAAAGCGGCAGGATTCTGGTCAATGAGGGCAGAGAACCCTTTTTCCATGAGGGTTTCCAGTTCTTTCTCACTGTCGGTGACGATGTCTGTCAAAGCTGCGTCACTGCCGTTTTTTATGTTGTAAGTGTCAGTGGAAAGGGTCTTTGTTTCTGTGCCGCCCATGAATGTTCGTTCTTCCAGTACCACAGAAGCAAAGTCACTGCCTTCACCCTTTGCCTGATAGGTGCCCATGTAGTAATAGGGCTGGAAAGAATCAGGATTCTTTGTGTAAGCGGCTTTTGCGGCTGTTTCCATCTGTACGGTCATGACAGAAGCCTTCTGGGAAATCTGGTCGTAGATGTTTTTGTTGATTTTATCAGCGGCGGTGCTGTTAGAGGTGAGAGGGCTGTAAGTCAGGCTCACCGTTGCCAGCAGGGTGCCGTCGTCGGCATGAATCTGCTTGGAATAATTGCCGCTGGTCGTACCATCGGTGGTGATGTCAATGACGTAATTGATGCCGTCCCATGCCACATTGGCGTCGAAAGCAACGGCTACGGCGCGGATGGGCACCATAGTGCGGTCCTGCATGATCTGGGCAGGCACATCCATGGTATAGACCACTTTGCCGTTTTTGTAGACCTGTTTTTGGCCGATGGTCATGGTGACAACGTCACTGCCTCTGGTGGAAGTGATGGTCTGGGAAGGTTCATCCCATGTGACATCTGCGTCCATGGCTTCAAAAATTTTCCGCATGGGCACCAGTGTACGGTCGTCCACGATGACGGGGGCTTGGTCGGCAAAGACCACTTCCTGCTGGTCTACATATACGGTAATGGGTGGATGTGCCAGTGCAGGCACAGCTATCGAAAGGGCAAGAAGACTGCCCAAAATCATTTTTTTCATGTGCGTTTTTCCTCCGATTCTTTTTTCTGGTGTACATTGTGTCCGGGAAAAATCCCCATAAAAGGACACCGTATTATTATATCATAAAATCCCGCGGGATTCCAAAATTTCCGCCCTGCAAATGAAAAAAGGGAAATGCCCTAAGAACATTTCCCCCATGTTTTATACGGTTTTTCCTTCTGCTTCCATGATGTATTTCATGGCGATTTCCGCGCAGTCCCCGATCATCTGCATACAGTTTTTCTTCCGTGCTTTCCCTTCGAAATCCCCATGAGGATCGGACAGCTCTTTGCAGATGAGCGTGCCGAATTTTTCTTCCATTTCGTGTACCATTCTGCCGGAAATATCATAAATTTCGTTCAGTTCCGCAATGCGTTCCGCCATGGACTCTTTTGCCAGAGGGTATTTTCTGCCGACTACAGCAGAAAGTGCCATAACGCCGCCGGTGATGGCGCCGCAGGTGTTTTTGGTGTGTCCCATACCGCCGCCAAAAACTGTGGCAAGAGCGATGACTTCCGGCGGCAGGTCAGAGCCGTGAATGTCTAAGAAAGACTGCATGACACATTCTGTGCAGTTCATTCCCTGACGGAAATAGTTTTTCGCCTGATCCCGGGCCTGTTCCGGCAGTGTCAGTTCTTTTGTTTCTTCCATAAAACCACTCCTCCTTCATTGTTTCCCGTTTTTTCCTGCTTTCAGTGTAGCATAAAGGATGGAGAGAAAGAAAGAGGCTTTTTGCCGAATTTTCGAAAGGGGTGTCCAGCTGTCTGATGGACAGAAAAAAACAGTGGCAAAAATGGTACTATATGGTCAATATGTGGTATTTTTGGGTAACGTGTCAATGGAAAATGGATAATACGTGCAAAAATAATGTAAAAAATCACACTCTTTTAGTATAAAACGAATGTTTTTATATTGAAACTTTATAGAAATCATGTATAATTTGAATATGACACTATCAACCCTTCATGGTTTTGTATGTACAGGAATGTATGTAATCATACATCGGGCTGGCGCAATCATTTTAGACAACGAAATGGGGAAGATATGATGAGCAGGAAGGATGACTATGAACAGATTTTGGATCACATTTTAGGACTTATGGTTGTTGATCGGTATGGAAATCTCACTTATATGAATAAGCAGTGTGCAGATTATATCAAAGTGGATCAGAAGACGTCCATTGGAAAACCAGTAGGGGAGGTTTTCCCTGCCACAAAGCTGAATGAGGTTTTGCGTGGGAATAAGACCCATAACACAGAATTTTACTTTCATGAAGGCCGCATGAGTGTCAGTCTGCAGGCACAGATCATAGAGGATGGCAAGGTGGCAGGGGCCTTGGAGTACGACATCATTCAGGATCTGGAAAATCTGGACAGCCTGTTGGGAAAGTATGTCCTTTCCCTGAAAAATGAAGTGGATTTTTACAGAGAAAGAGTCAGGCAGCTGAAAAAAGGACGATATTCCATTGAGAACCTCATCGGCAGTTCTCAGGCCATGGAAAATCTGCGCAAACAAATCGTCATGGCGGCAAATTCCAGCTCTACGGTGCTCATCACTGGGGAAACGGGCACGGGCAAAGAGCTGGTGGCACAGGCCATCCATAATCTCAGCAGCCGCTTTTCCGGTGAATTTGTGGCAGTGAACGCCTCCAGTCTGCCGGAATCGCTGGCGGAATCGGAACTGTTTGGCTATGAGGAAGGCTCTTTTACAGGGGCAAAAAAAGGCGGCAAAAAAGGCAAGTTTGAAGTGGCCAACGGCGGCACCCTTTTCATTGATGAAATCAATCAGATGCCCATGACCCTCCAGCCCAAGCTGCTTCGCGCCCTTCAGGAAAAAAAGATTGACCCGGTGGGCAGCGAAGGGGAGAAATATGTGGATGTGCGCATCATCGCCGCCACCAATAAACCGCTGAAAAGTCTGGTGCAGCAGGGATTGTTCCGGGAAGACCTGTATTATCGCCTCAATGTCCTTTCCATTGAGATACCGCCCCTGCGGGAGCGTATGTCAGATTTGCCGGAATTGCTGGAAGAAAAGGTGAAGGAATTCAATAAGATTCTGGGAAAAGATGTACGTTATATCGACCCGGCTGTCATCAAAAAACTGCGGAATTACGCCTTTCCCGGCAACATTCGGGAATTGTCCAATATGGTGGAAAAAGCCATGCACTTTGCCAGCGGCGATACCCTTTATGAGGATTTTTTCGATGACCTGAATCTGCATATCAGCCCCACCAACCTGAACCATCTGGGCTCCCTGCCCCGTCCCATTGACGAGGTGAAAAATCAGGCGGAGAAAAAATTCATTGAAGAAGCCCTCATCAAATTTCAGGGAAATAAAACAAAAACAGCGCAATTTCTGAAAATACCCAGAGCATTGCTTTATCAGAAAATCAAGCGGCTGGGCATCAAAACAGAGCTGTTATTTTAAACAGACACTGTCAGTTGAAAATGACAGTGTGTCCAAAAGCGTGATTTTTCGGCATAATCCAAAGGGATTTTGGATTGTATTAGAAAAAGTGCAATTCTATAATGACACCTGTCTTTGAGAAAATCGTTGATTTATCAACGATTTTTTTTTGGCACAAAAATTGCTTTTAAATCCATACAAGAAACAGAATCTGTATTTTGAGAAAGGGTGATATATGGATGAAAGCAAACATGATTATTTTGGGAAACAGTATCTTTGACAGTGTCAGCACAGAACCTTTTGCAGGGTTCATCGCTGTAAAGGGCAATCGGATCATTGCCGTGGAAAGGGGTGATGATTATGCGTCTTTTGCAGACAGCGACACGAAAATACTGCGGTATGACGACAAAACGATCATGGCTGGCTTTCATGACAGTCACGCCCATTTCATCATGGCTGGTCTATTCAACACCTATGTGAATATGCGTCCTGCCCGTTCGGAGGAAGAAGCGGCAAAAATGGTGTGGGACAGCCATCCTGCCGATGACGGCAAATGGGTCATTGGATTCGGCTGGTATCACGTTTTCTGGGAAAAAGCGGAATTTCCCACAAAAGCCACATTAGACCGCTATTATCCCAATACGCCGGTGTGCCTCATCAATGCGGAAGCCCATGGGGCATGGGTCAATTCAAAGGCAATGGAGATTGCCGGCATCAACAAGGATACACCTGAACCCTTCGGCGGAGAGATTTTCCGGGATGCAGACGGGGAACCCACAGGATTTCTGGGAGAAGCGGCGGCAGGCCTTGTGACGAAATACGCCTTTGATTTTACGGCGGAAGAAGAAAAGAACATCATCCGGTCTTATATGAAAGGGGCAAAACGCTACGGCATCACTTCTGTTAATGACGTACAGCCTTATTTCCACGGGAATATGGGCAATCTGGATGTATACCGCGCCATGGATCAGTCGGGAGAACTGACGGTGCGGGTGAATGTGGCGCCGGACTTGCTGGGGGATCTGGATGAGGTGGAACGGTGGAGAGAGGAATACCGTTCAGACAAAATACGAGTATCTATGCTGAAGCAGTTTTTGGACGGTGTATGCACCACCCATACGGCGCTGGTCATTGACGATTATACAGATATGCCGGGAAACAGGGGCATTTCTCCCAGCGATCTGGAAGCCATCCGCAAAGCAGTGCCGGAAGGACACAGACGGGGCTTTTCCATCAAACTCCATTCCTGCGGCGACCTTTCTGCCCGTATGGCGCTGGATTTCTATGAAGAAGCCATCAAAATGTACGGGAAAAATCAGTGCAGACATGCCATTGAGCATATTGAGATGTTAGACCCTGTGGATTTGCCCAGATTTGGAGAGTTGGGCATCATCCCTTCCGTACAGCCCCAGCATATGGCGCTGACAGAAACTTTTGCGGAAAATCCTTATCCTGTGGTTTTGGGAGAAGAACGGGCATACAGAGGATTTCCCTATAAGAGTCTGTATGACACCGCAGGTCTGCTGGCATTAGGCAGTGACTGCCCTGTGGTGGATGATAATCCATTTTTGGAAATTTACAGAGGGGTCACCAGAATCCATGACGACGGCGAACCCCAAGGCGGCTGGAATCCGGCGGAAAAGATTTCCCTTTATGAAGCCCTGCGCAGCTATACATACGGTTCTGCTTATGGAGCAGGCAGAGAAGATGAGCTGGGCACATTGGAAGCAGGAAAATTTGCGGACATCATCGTCATTGACAGAGATTTGTTTGCGGTGGATGAATCGGAACTTATCGACGCAAAAGTGGAAGTGACCATCATGGATGGCAACATCATTTACGAAAAATCTGCTGCCTGCTGAAAGGGAAAAAGACATAACGAGAAAGAAGAAAGGAGCGTATAAGTGCCTATGGAAGAAAGAACCGGTACAAATCAAAACACAAGCGAACTGAAACGAATTCTGCCTTTGAGCTCACTGGTATTTTACGGCTTGGCTTTTATGATTCCCTTGACATTCTGCACCACCTATGGTCTGGTGACCAATATGACACACGGTATGGTTTCCCTGACCTATGTCATTAGCACCATCTGTATGAGTTTTACGGCATTCAGTTATGTGCGCATGACAAAAGCCTATCCCGTGGCAGGGTCGGTCTATACCTTTGTGCATAAATCCATCAATCCTTATCTGGGATTTTTGGCCGGCTGGCTGGTGCTGATCGGATATATGTTCCTGCCTATGCTGAATTATATTGCGGCAGCCATCTTTCTCAATGCTGCCGTTCCCCAGATTCCCATCTGGTGTTGGATCATTGCGTTTATCATCATTGTAACGGTGGTAAATCACTTTGGTATCAAAGTAACGGATATTTTCAATAAGACCATCGTTTGGCTGCAAATCATCTTTCTGGCTGCCCTCATCATTCTGGTCATCAAGTTTGTGCTGGGCGGCGGTGGTGTCGGTACATTTCTGGATGCGGAATCCTTCATCAACATGACAGAACTGAAAAAGGAAGGCATGGGCTTTACAGTACTCCTCAGTGGCGCATCTTTGCTGGCGCTGTCTTTCCTGGGATTTGACGCCATTTCCACATTGAGTGAAGAAGCCATCAATCCCGAAAAGAACGTAGGGAAAGCCATCCTCATCACTTGTATTGGCGCAGGTGCGTTTTTCGCAGTCATTACATATATGCTGCAGGTGGCGTGGCCGACAGCGTGGTTAGAAATTGTGGACGTAGACGGCGGCGCTTATGAAGTCATCAATAAGGTTGCCGGTTCTGTCATGGCGTATTTGTTTACCATTGCCTTTTCCGTAGGCGCTGTGGCTTCCGCCATTTCTTCCGTGGCTTCCGCTTCCCGTGTATTGTATGGCATGGGTCGTGACCAGATCCTGCCCAAACGGATTTTTGGGTATCTCCATCCCAAACGGAATACACCGACTTACAGCATCCTTATTATGGCGACCATCAGTCTTTTGGCACTGGTGATTCCTCTGGCAACAGCAACTTCTCTGCTGAATTTCGGGGCACTGCTGAGCTTTACACTGGTTAATATGTCTGTAATCGGTCATTACTTTGTCAAAGGCGGCCATAGAAAAGGCTTTGACATTTTCCGTTATCTCATTGCACCCATCATCGGGGCCATCTTCACATTCATGATCTGGATCAATCTGGATAAAAACTCCATGATTCTGGGCTTTATATGGTTTGCCGTTGGCGTGATCTATCTGGCTTTTGCCACAAAGTTCTTCAAAAAGCTTCCGGCGGAAATGAAGTTGGAATAATCTGTAAAACAAAGGCGCTTCAGGTACAGAAAAGAAATTGCCAATCCCCTTTTCTGTCCGTGGAAAGACTGAAAGCATATTGCTTTCAGTCTTTTTTTTCGTTGAAAGAAAAAAAGGCGAGTTTGGAAATTTTGTGGTATCATAGAGAAATGGAAAAAAAGAAAACGACTGTTTTTTGCGATATGAGGAGGGTTTATCCATGAATCAAACATTAGTCATCGGCTCCGCCGTGGTGGACGTCATTGTCCGGGTGGAACACCTGCCCAAATGCGGCGAGGATGTCCACGTCAGCAGACAGAGCCGTTCTCTGGGGGGCTGCGCTTATCTGGTCAGCGACATTCTGCGGCATTTCGGCGCCCCTTACAGCCTTTGTACGGCAGTGGGCGGCGGCATGTACGGGGATTTCGTCTATGAACAGCTGAAAAAACGCGGCGTGCCCATTTATGTGCGGAAACCGGAGGAAGAAAATGGCTGCTGTTATTGTCTGGTGGAAGATGAAGGGGACGGCGAGCGGAGCTTCATCGTAGACCATGGCATTGAATATACCTTCCATGAAAGCTATCTGGAAAACATCGATACAGATGCCATTGACAGCGTTTATATCTGCGGTCTGGAAGTCGAGGAATACACCGGCTGGGAAATCATCCACTATCTGGAAAAACACCCGGAATATACAGTATACTTCGCTCCCGGCCCTCGTATCATGCGGATTCCCACAGACCGTATGGAAAAACTTCTGTCCCTTGGGGTGATTTTGCACCTGAATGAAGGGGAAAGCATGGCATTTACGGGAAAAGATACGGTGGAAGAAGCGGCAAAAGAAATCTTCCGCAGAACAGGCAGCCCTGTGGTCATCACATTAGGAGAAAAAGGCTCTCTGGCTTATGACGGCAAGGAGATTTTCTTTGCTCCTCCTGTGAAAACCTCCGTGGTGGATACCATTGGCGCAGGGGATTCCCACGCAGGCGCGGTGATTTCCGCTCGTCGATTTGGCTTGACTTGGCAGGAAGCCATTACAGCGGCAAATTATGTATCCGCGGCAGTGGTAGCGAAGGAAGGCGGTCAGCTAGAAGATGGGGATTTTGCAAAAGTGCTGGAAAGCCTGCCCAGTGACCTGCGGGAAAAAATCGGAAAATAAAAAAACAACCCTCCTGTTCCTTAGGGGAATGGGAGGGTTTTGTGTTTAGCAGTCTTTTTCAAAAATCAAGTCGATGTCTTTCAGTTTGCCATAATCATTCATATTGGTGGGGATGAAGCCCACATAACGCCAGCCCTTTGCGGCGTAATCGTTGATGATTTCCCGATGCTCCTCAGAAGCCGCACCGAACAATTTTCCAATGTGGACAGATACATATTCGTATTTTTTCATGGCAAATTTCCTTTCTATCCTTTCACAATTTCCTGATGGCAGGCGGCAGCATACTCCCGGCACAGATGGCAGAATGCCAGAAAGCTGTCCCCTTGGAATTTATTCTTGTGCCACACCAGTCGGAGGGTGCGGTCCAGTTTGCAGTCTGTCAGTGGAATTTCAAAAAGCCTGCCTGCGGCAATGGCATCGGCGGCCAAAAGGCGGCTGATGATGGTGACGCCCCGACCAGATTCTGCCGCTTGGAGCAGTGTCTGGGTGTTGCTGCATTCCCAGCGGATGTCGCAGGAAATGCCTTTTTCCGCCAAAATACGGTCTGTCATTTCTCGAGTACCACTGCCTTTTTCCCGCATGAGGAGGGGATATGTCTGGCAGAGGTCAGCAAGGGTCATGGGCGGCGCATCATGGGCGCAAACAGCAGTCAGACTGTCCGCCATGACAGGCAGTACCACCAAATCGGGATGGTGGACTTCCCCTTCCACAAAGCCGATGTCCAATGCCCCTTCCGCCAGTCTTTGGACGATGGTGCGGGTATTTTCCACCTGTACGGAAGTGGGGATGTGTTTTTGTTCCTCCAATTGCCGCAGAATTTCCGGCAGAACACAGGTGCCCACCGTAAGGGTGGCGCCAATGCGGAGAATGGCGTGGTCACTGCTGTGTCGGAGGGTGTATTCCATTTCGTGAAACAGGGAAAGAAGTTCTCTGGCGTAGATGGTCAGCTGTCTGCCTTCGGGGGTGATGAAAAGCCGCTGGTTCAGCCGTTCAAAAAGCAGTACGTCATACTCCTCTTCCATTTCCCGTATGGCGCCGCTGACGGTGGGCTGGGAGATGTAAAGCTGTTCGGCGGCTTTGCGCATACTGCCTGTTTCGGCTACGGCAAGAAAAATTTCCAGATGTCGCAGTGTCATGTGGATTCCTCTTTTCATTTTTTGCGTGATGATAGGTTTTTCCCTATGAGTTTCTTTTTATTTTCCTAGTATACAACACATAGGCTCGATGGTACAATAGGGATAACTATGCAGTTGTCTGCAAAAAGAGGGATTATGTGCAGAAGAAAGAAGGAGAATGTTTATGGCAAAATTGAGTCAGGATGATATCAAGAACGTAAAAGGACAGGGCTTTTTGATTAACAGAGGCACAGAGATGTTTTCTGGCCGTGTATTGCCCGGCAACGGCGTATTTACCGCAAAAGAAATGATGAAAATTGCGGAATGTGCAGAAAAATTCGGCAACGGCAAAATCACCATGACCAGCCGTCTGGCAGTGGAACTGCCCGGCATCCATTTTGATGACATTGAACCCGCTAAGGCTTTTCTGGCAGAAGAAGGTCTGCTGTTCGGCGGCACAGGCGCGAAAATCCGTCCTGTAGCGGCATGCAAAGGCACCACTTGCGTATACGGCAACTTCGACACACAGGGATTGGCGCAGGAAATCCATGACAAATATTATATTGGCTGGAGAGAAGTGAAACTGCCTCATAAATTCAAAATCGCAGTAGGCGGCTGCCCCAACAGCTGCATGAAACCCAGCCTGAATGACTTCGGCGTGGAAGGTCACCGCATTCCTCAGTACGACGTGGAAAAATGCAGAGGCTGCAAAAAATGTATGGTAGAAGTGAACTGTCCCATGAAAGCGGCAAAAGTCGTTGACGGCAAAATGCACATCGACCCCAATCTGTGCTCTGCCTGCGGCGTATGCAGCACAGGGAAATGTCCTTTCGGCGCAGTGGCAAAACATGACAAAGAAGTATACAAAATCTTCGTTGGCGGCACATGGGGCAAAAAGACCCGCATGGGTACAGCCCTGAGCCGTTTTGTGGAAAAAGAAGAAATCTTCCCTCTGCTGGAAAAAACCCTGCTGTTCCGCCAGCTTGACAAAAAAGCGCTGGAGATCCTCCTCCTTGATGTGGTCAATGCGGCCGATCAGCTTGTCAATGGTGTCTTTTTTCATGGCGGCGGGGCCGTTGCCGAGCTGGATTTTGTCGACTCCGCCCATGATCCGGAGCGTGCCCGGATACCGGTCGAGCAGTTCGCCCGGATGCGAGCAGCCCATGACCTCGAACGGGAACAGGCAGTTGATGCCCCCCTCGATCAGATAGGGCAGGATGGGCCGCACGTCGCCGTCGCAGTCGGTGTACCAGAGATCGATGCCGTAGGCGTCGAGCTTACGGCGGATGCGCTTGTAGCGCGGGGTCACCACATCGCGGAAAAAGTCCGGGGGCACGATGGGGCCGTTTTTGAAGCAGATGTCCTCCCACCCCGAGGCGTAGTCGAAATCGAAGTGCGGCAGCAGCCGGTCGAGGGAATCCTCCACCAGCTGGCAGCAGGTTTCGACCATGTCTTCGACCATATCCGGGTAGTCGTAGACGGCGTAGGCGAGTCCTTCGAAGGTCAGCATGTCGCGGATTTTGCCGATCATCGAGCCGCAGTCGATGCCGAGCGGATAGTCGCGGTCGGCCGGGTGCTGCCGCCTGAGGGCTTCGATGTCCGGAATCCGGGACGGATCGTCGCGCCGGAAGCGCTCCTCCTTGCAGCGTTTCCAGTCTTCCGGCGTGACGATGCTCGACTTCAGGTAGTGCGGAATCGTGTCGTGCCCGTCGGCCGGGACTTCGGCGAGCAGCCCGTCGTGGTTGATCATGATGTTGACGTCGTTTCTGCGTTCGATGATCTTCGTTTCGAACGGCGGAGACATCCAGGTCCGGCCATAGATGACGGCGATGGGGTCGAAGCTGAAGAAGCGGTCGGCCTCCTCGTTGTTGCGGATATTGTTTTCGACGAAGAGCGGCCACTCCCTGAAGTTTTCCTCCCAGTAGCCGAACTCCATGTTGAAGCAGCGGTCCACGCTCTGAAAGTGCATCTGGCGGTTGAAACGTTCCCGGCCGGTCATGGTGCCGGGCCACGGAGGGAGCAGCGGTTTGGTCGACATTGTCATTTCCTCCTTGATCGGAACTGTTCGAATTTGAAAATCAGGGTCAACGGTATTATTATACTCCCGGAACAGGGAGTTTGGAATGGATAATGATCGCTTTGACCTGTACGATCGTAATGCGGAGACTTCCCGCGTCTCCGCCTTTACGCCGCGAATCCGGTTCGTGAATTACCGGGGGCTGGCCGGTATGGAGC
>NZ_CAJMDQ010000034.1 GCF_905212195.1 uncultured Anaerotignum sp.
CCCGCCGCATCGTTCTGAATGACCGACGCCAGATCCTTGCTGTTGCCAATGTTCGCATACAGGCGGATCTTCTTGCCATCCATAGTGACTGTTTCGCGCCCTTTCAGTGTTTGCAGCAGTTCTTTCTTCTCCTGTTCCTCCTGCTGCCGGCGGCGCATTGTTTCCAATGTCTCCTCATCCGGTTCCACATACAGGACTCCGTTAGTACCATCCACAACCGCAAATTTCCCATCTACCGTCTCATCGAGCGCCACGTCCGTTCCGATCAGCGCCGGAATGCTCATCGTACGCGCCAGGATCGCCGTGTGGGAATTGACGGAACCGTGTACCGTCACAAAGGATAGCACCTTGTCCTTTTCAAGCTGTACCGTCTCCGATGGCGCTAAATCATCTGCCAGAATAATCACCGGCTCGTCCGTATGGATGCCCTGACCTGCGCCTCCGGACAGAACGCGCACAATCCGCTCCGAAATATCTTTGACATCCGCCGCGCGCCCACGCATATATTCGTCCTCCATCGCCGCAAACATCTGGGCGAAATTGTCACCGGTCACCGCAACCGCATACTCGGCATTGACCTTCTGCGTATCGATGATATTCTGAACCGCGTCCAGATAGTCCTCGTCCTCCAGCATGATCTGATGAATCTCAAAAATCGCCGCATTCGCCTCGCCAACTTCTTTTACCGCCTTTTCATACAACTCGCCGAGCTGGCGGATGGACTCCTGAACTGCCGCATTAAACCGCGCTTTTTCCTGCTCTGTATTCTCTATTTTTGTCCGTTTTACGGTCTGCTCGCCTTTCTGATACACACATATTTTTCCAACTGCGACACCGCCAAATACACTTTTTCCACGATACGTCTGCATGATCATTCCCCTTTCCATTGATCCATTATCGAAAAATGCCGCCATGTAATAATCCCTTACATCGCGGCATCTTTGTTAAACTACATATTTTCCTTCATAAACTGGCTGACTGCCTCATAAGCTGCTTCTTCGTCCTCGCCCTCAAAAGTCAGGGTTACTTCCTGTCCGTTCTTTACCGCCAGTCCCATGATACCGAAAATCTTTTTGCAGTCGCCGCTCTTTCCATCTTTCGCCAGCTTGATCGTACTCGTAAACTGTTTTGCCGCCTTTACCAGTTCACCTGCCGGGCGTGCGTGGATTCCTTCCGGGTCTGTAATGGTATATTTAAACTCTTTCATGATGATGTTCTCCTTCTCATTATAACCTATTTTGATTGATTTGACCAAAAAATTTCTAATAAAGATTCACATTCCGTCAAAAAAAATTATTTATCTACTCTTCTACATTCTTCTTGAGAACTCCTAAGAGTACCGTCGAGATCGCCGTGCCAACCACCAGTGCCAGCAGGTAGAACAGCGGATTTCCCATGACTGGGAATACGAAGATTCCGCCATGCGGCGCCATCAGCGTACAGTTAAATAACATGCTCATCGCTCCCGCAACACCCGAACCGACGATGCAGGCTGGAAGCACGTGTACCGGATCGGACGCTGCAAATGGAATCGCGCCCTCCGTGATGAATGCCAGACCCATGATGAAGTTTGTAGGGCCGGATTCACGTTCCTGTTTTGTATATTTTTTCTTGAACAGGATGGTGGACAGAGCGATAGCACAAGGAGGTACCATACCGCCGACCATAACTGCTGCCATAATGTCATAGTTGCCTGCCGCAATGGAAGCTGTACCGAATACGTAAGCTGCCTTGTTGAAGGGACCGCCCATGTCGATGGACATCATACCAGCTACCAGAATACCCAGCAGCACTTTGCTTGTACCGCTCATGTTTGTCAGTGCTGTATTCATAGCTGTATTCAGCGCACCAACAGGAGGTTCTACTACGAAGTACATAATCAGACCTACAATCAGGATACCGAACAAAGGATACAGCAATACAGGAGCGATTTTTTCCAATGCTTCAGGAAGTTTATCGAAAATCTTACGCAGGAAAACGATTGTATAACCTGCCAGGAAACCAGCTACCAGAGCACCCAGGAAACCAGAGCTGCCGGAAGCCGCGATGGAACCGCCTACAAAGCCCAGCGCCAGACCAGGTCTGTCACCAATACTCATGGCAATGAAACCAGCCAATACAGGCAGCATGAAGGCAAATGCCACACCGCCAATCTGTTTAAACAGTGCCGCAGCAGGTGTGATGGTACCGAAGTTGGCACGCATTTCTGCAGGCAATGTTGTCATATCTACACACAAGCCATCAATCAGGAAGGCAATGGCAATGAGGATACCGCCGCCGACAACGAAAGGAAGCATATGAGATACGCCGTTCATGAGCTGCATATAGATTTTATGCCCAACGGAGCCACTTGCTTTCACTGTTTCCTGTGGTTTTGTTTCTGCCTGATACAGAGGTACTTTGCCGGAGATTGCTTCGTCCAGCAGTTCTTCTGCTTTGCTGATACCGTCTGCTACGTGGCAGGAAATTACCGGTTTGCCATGGAAACGATCCATAGGCACCTGTGTATCTGCTGCAACGATGATGCAGTCAGCTGCTGCAATTTCTTCCGCAGTCAATACATTTTTCGCACCGCCGCTGCCGCGAGTTTCTACTTTAATGGTGCAGTTCTTTGCTTTTGCTGCTTTTTCCAGACCTTCCGCAGCCATGTAAGTGTGTGCGATACCTGTGGGGCAGGAAGTAACTGCCAGAACTTTGCAAACAGGTGCTGCCGCTGCAGTTGTTTCTACAGGCGCTTCTTCTGTTTTTTCTTCCTTTTCTGCTTCTTCCGCATCGTCAATGACTTTCAGGAATTCATCTACTGTTTTTGCGTTTCTCAAGCTATCCGCAAAGTTTTCATCCATCATCATAACGGAAAGTTTGCTCAGTACATCCAGATGCACATTATCTGCTGTATTGGGAGCAGCAATCAGGAAAATCAGTGTTGCAGGTTCTCCGTCCAGAGATTCAAAATCAACGCCTTCTGGCACAACCAGTGCAGCCAGACCGGGTTTTTCTACGAATTCGCCTTTCCCGTGAGGAATTGCCAATCCTTCACCAATACCTGTTGTTCCTTCTTCTTCTCTGCGGTAAACCTCTTTACGGTAAGCTTCTGCATCTTTGATTTTACCGCTGTCGATCATCAACTGAATAACTGTGTCCAAAGCTTCTTTCTTGGACGCCGGTTTTGCATCAAGGGCAATACTGCGGCGATCCAGCAAATCTGTAATACGCATGTGGGTCCCCTCCCTTTATTTTAACTTTTTATACAAAGCCAATACTTCTTCTTTTGTCGCCAGATTTTCGCTGAAAGCGCTGGCACTGCCTGCAGAAATCCCCATCTTAAAGGCATGAGCATAATCTCCGCTTTCCAGCCAGCCTGCCAAAAATCCAGCTACCATGGAATCTCCTGCACCAACACTGTTCACCAGTTTCCCCTCAGGGGCAGGCAAATGATAAAAATCGCCTTTTTCTGTCAGCAGAGCCGCACCTTTTCCGCCCATGGAAACCAATACGTTTCTTGCACCCTGTTCCTGCAGTTTTCCAGCATAGATTTTTACCTTTTCCATATCATCAATGGTCACATCAAAAATCTCACCCAGTTCATGATGATTGGGTTTGATCAAAAATGGATGATGCTCCAATACATTGCAAAGCAGATTGCCTGTGGCATCCACAACGGTCAGGATTTCTTTGCCAGCCAGACGCTGGAGAATATCCTGATAAATGGTTGCCGGCAGACCTGTAGGAATGCTTCCCGCCAGAACCAGCACATCGCCCTTTTCCAGCATATCCAGTTTTTGCATCAGCTGCTCCAATGCTTCTTCTGTAATGACTGGGCCTCTGGCATTGATTTCTGTGCCGTCCGCAGATTTCAATTTCACATTGATGCGGCTGCATCCTTCTGGCAAAGTCTTGAATGCTGTATGGCATCCTTTTTCCTGCAACAGGCGGCAGATTTCATCGCCTACAAATCCGGCAGTGAATCCCAATGCTGTACTTTCTACACCAAGATTTTGCAGCACCATGGAAACGTTGATGCCCTTTCCGCCCGGAAAGATACTTTCTGATGTTGTTCTGTTGGTCATACCCATCTGAAAGGAGGGCACTTCAACGATATAATCCAAAGATGGATTAAAGGTAACTGTGTAAATCACAGCCTCACCTCCAGTGACTGAATTTGAAATAGTTTTAACTTGAATTTATTATATAATCAAATTCGTTCAAAATCAATCATATTAGGTCACAAAAAATTTGACTTATTTTTATTGAAATTGACTAAGTTTGGTTGTTTTTGGTTATTTTCATGTAAAAAAAGCTGTCTGTGGAAGATTGCCCACAAACAGCCATTTTCATTCTATATTCAAATGCGATAAGAAGAATCCGATTTACGAATTTTTACATCTGCCGTATCAAAGCCAAAATGACCAAGCAGCTGGAATACATCTTCTTCCTCCAGACGACAGTTCGGCCCAATGACGATTTCCCGAATCATATCATTATGCATATAATCTCCGTCAGAAAAATCCATATCCATGTAAGATACAATGTCATTATCCTCTACGCGGAATTCCAGTGCCTTCGGGAAAAGGCGTTTCATTGCCGGTCTGATGGAATGTCCTGTGCGTTTCCAATTGTATATGTTTTCCCAATCGCTTTCGCTTTTGATGATTTCGTCTTTCAAAATCAGCCGCCATTCATCCTCCTCCGCAAAGGAATCGTCTTTATAGAAGAAAGAATCCTGCAGCAAAGGAATAAACCAATGTCCTGCCTGAGAATCCAGATAGGTGCCATCCAGAATCTGCTTCGTTTCATTTCTCTCCATGTAAGAAAACAATGTTTCCACCAGTTTTGCCGCATGACGGTTCAAACTCAGATTACATTGGGTGGTATCGCAGTCCATAACATTCTTATTGGTGTCGATATAATGCACCTTACGGAATTCCAACTGGGCATCGGGAATCTGCTCAATGAGCCGCTCAATGGTTTCCACGTCAAAACCAATGGCAACACCTCTGCCGTTGTCCGCATAACCCCTCCACTGTGCCAGATAGTCATCCGACTCAGAAAAACAGGCGATATACGCCATCAAGTCTTTATATCCTTTTACATGCTCAATCATTCTATCAATGAGATACACAATAAACTCACGATATGTCAAGCCACCAAAAGTCTGATCACTATCTACCCCCGGACGGGAAAGCATAATCTGAATGGCGCGGTTGCGGGTGATATGCAAAAGCGCCTTGCTTTCATTGGTATCGTTTTGTTTATTGATATCAGATAAACGGATGGTTTTATGTTCCAATATATTCAAAAGGGTCGATAAGCTGCAGTAATGATAAACCAGTTGTTTCATTCTATTCCCTCCTAGTGCATGTTCTCTCCTTCATTTAACCATTTTTTAAGGACGGACGCAACCACATTTCTGTAAAAGTTTCACAAAGAAAAAACGGATAAAACCTTTTACAAGGTTCTATCCGTTTTGGAATTCATAAGATGTGCAAAATATATTTGCAGATTACTGCATAGCTTTTGCTACTTCGTCAGCAAAGTTTTCGTCTTTCTTTTCCAGACCTTCGCCTGTTTCGAAACGTACGAAACGTGTAATTTCGATAGGAGCGCCTACTTCTTTTGCTACGGAGTCAATGTATTTTTTCACTGTCAGATCGCCGTCTTTTACGTAAGGCTGTTCAACCAGGCAGAATTCTTTCATTTCTTTTTTCAGTCTGCCTTCGATCATTTTTGCAATGATGTTTTCGGGTTTGTTTGCGTTTTTAGGATCGTTTTTAGCCTGTACTGTCAGGATTTCTGTTTCTTTTTCGATGAAGTCAGCGGGAACGTCTTTTTCAGCGATGAATTTAGGGTTCAGAGCTGCAATCTGCATTGCAACGTTTTTGCCCAGTTCTTCCAGAGCGTCGCTGTCGTTATCGCAAGCCAGTTCGATCAGAACGCCGATTCTGCCGCCGCCGTGGATGTAGGAAACCAGTCTGCCGGAACCAGCTTTTTCGAATTTTTCGAAACGTCTGATGTTCAGGTTTTCACCGATAACTGCTACCTGCTGGCTCAGAGCTTCTTTTACTGTGAACTGAGGATCCAGATCCCATTTTTCAGCGAAGAATGCATCCATATCTGTTGCTGTTGTTGTGGAAGCCTGTTTTGCAACTGCTGCAACATAATCTCTGAATACCTGGTTCTTTGCAACGAAGTCTGTTTCGGAGTTTACTTCTACGATTGTACCAACTTTGTTGTCATCGCTCAGGTAAACATCAACGATACCTTCGGAAGCAATACGGCCTGCTTTTTTCGCAGAAGCTGCCAGACCTTTTTCTCTCAGCAGTTCAACTGCTTTTTCCATATCGCCGTCTGTTTCAGTCAGGGCTTTTTTGCAGTCCATCATGCCAACGCCTGTCATTTCTCTCAGTTCTTTTACCATTGCTGCTGTAATAGCCATGTTCTTTTCCCTCCGTATATTGGTTTTATGATAAGAAAGAGCTTCAGCCCGTGAATCGGCTGAAGCTCGGGCAAATTGCCTATGAAATTATTCAGCTACTGTTTCTTCAGCTGCTTCTGCGTTTTCCTGTTCACCCTGTTTGGATTCCAGAACTGCATCAGCTACTTTGGAAGCGATCAGTTTTACGGCGCGGATAGCGTCATCGTTACCGGGGATTACGTAGTCGATTTCATCGGGATCGCAGTTTGTATCTACGATAGCAACGATGGGAATACCCAGTGTGTGTGCTTCCTGAACAGCGATTTTTTCTTTTCTTGTATCAACAACGAACATCAGATCGGGGATCTTCTTCATTTCTTTGATACCGCCCAGGTTCTTTTCCAGTTTTTCCATTTCGTGCATCAGGGCTGCAACTTCTTTTTTGGGCAGAACTTCAAAAGTGCCATCTTCCTGCATTTTTTCCAGTTCTTTCAGTCTTGCAATTCTTGTTTTGATTGTGTTGAAGTTTGTCAGCATACCACCCAGCCATCTCTGGTTAACGTAGTACATACCGCATCTTTCAGCTTCTTCTTTGATGCATTCCTGTGCCTGTTTCTTTGTACCAACGAACAGAACTTCGCCGCCGTCAGCTACGATGTTGCAGATTTCAGCATAAGCTTCGTCTACTTTTTTAACGGTTTTCTGCAGGTCGATGATGTAGATACCGTTTCTTTCTGCGAAGATGTATTCAGCCATTTTAGGGTTCCATCTTCTTGTCTGGTGACCAAAATGTACACCAGCTTCTAACAACTGTTTCATTGAAATTACGCTCATAGCGCACCTCCTGTGGTTTGTCCTCCGCATCATCCCCCGTGTCACCGAACTCTTCGGCACCGGACACAGGGCAGCAAATGCGTGTGTTTTTAAGTTACCTATGGGATTATAGCACAATCCCATACAAATTACAACCATAAATTATGGTTTTTTTCAACTTTTTCTGAAAAAACAGCGGTTTATTCCTCTGTATTTTCTTCTTTTTCCGGTTCGGGCTCCCGCATGTAGCCGCATTTTTCATTGGAACATACGATTTTAGGATTTTTCTTGCCCTTTTCTTCCAGGAAACTGCCGCAGACGGGACATTTTTCCCCGGTAGGTTTATTCCAGGACATGAAGCCGCACTCAGGATTGTTTTCACAACCGAAATAGGTTCTGCCTTTCTTCGTTTTCTTGATGAGAACCTTGCCGCCGCATTCGGGACAGTTTACACCAGCTTCTTCAAAGAAAGGTTTCGCGTTCTGGCATTCAGGGAAACCGGGGCAAGCCAGGAATTTTCCGTATCTGCCATATTTGATGACCATGTTTCTGCCGCATTTTTCGCAGATAACATCGGTTACTTCGTCTTTGATTTCCACTTTTGCCAGTTTTTCCACGGCATTTTCCACTGCTGCATGGAAACCAGGATAGAAATCACGGATAATCTGTTTCCATTCTTCTCTACCCATTTCCACGTCATCCAGACGTTCTTCCATGTTTGCTGTGAAGTCTACGTCCACAATATCCGGGAAATAGGTTTTCATAATATCGTTGACCACTTCCCCCAATTCTGTGGGATAGAGGTTTTTCGCTTCTTTTGTAACATAGTTTCTTGCCTGAATGGTGGTCAATGTAGGCGCATAGGTACTGGGACGACCTACGCCGATTTCTTCCAGTGTTTTGATGAGGGATGCATCTGTAAAACGTGCAGGGGGCTGTGTGAAATGCTGTTCCGGCAGGATTTCCAGTGCTTTCAGCACGTCGCCTTCATTCAGCACAGGCATCTGTACATCTGCTTCTTCTTCCCCTTTGTTGTAAACTTCCAGGAAGCCTCGGAAAGTCAAACGGGAACCAGAAGCACGGAAACTATATTCCCCTGCTGCCAGTTTCACCTGCATGGTGTCATAAAGTGCAGGGCTCATCTGGCTGGCAACGAAACGTTCCCAAATGAGTTTATAAAGCTTATACTGATCTTTTGTCAAAGATTCCTTGATGCTGTCAGGTGTCCGCTGTACATTTGTGGGACGGATAGCTTCGTGGGCATCCTGTGTTTTCCCTTTGGATTTATATACCACACGTTCGGGATTTACATATTCTTCCCCGAAGTTTTCACCGATATAGGAAACAGCCGCTTCATATGCTTCATCGGAAATACGGAAGGAGTCGGTACGGATATAGGAAACCAGACCCACATTGCCTTCCCCTTTTACATGAACACCTTCATAAAGCTGCTGAGCAATGAGCATGGTTTTCTGTGTTGCCATGTTCAGATGCTTGCTGGCTTCCTGCTGCATGGTACTGGTGGTAAAAGGCGCAACGGGTTTCTTCTGACGTGTACCTTTTTTCACTTCTTTGACGATGAAATCCTGTCCTTTCAGACCGTTTTCCACTTCCTGAACCACCTGTGCGTTGGGCAGTTCCATTTTTTCACTGCCTTTGCCATAAAATCTGGCTTCAAACGTTTTCTTTTCGGCGTCGGTCAGCTTTGCACCAATGGTCCAATATTCATCAGGAATGAATCCACGGATTTCGTCTTCTCTGTCACAAATCAGACGCAGAGCAACAGACTGCACACGGCCGCCGCTGAGACCTTTTTTGACTTTCTTCCATAATAAGTCACTGACGGTATAGCCCACCATTCTGTCCAGCACACGACGCGCCTGCTGGGCATCTACCAAATCCATGTCGATTTCTCTTGCTTCAGAAATGGAGCGTTTTACCGCAGCCTTTGTGATTTCGTTGAAGGTGATACGGCTGATGTCTTTATCATCACCTAAATTGAGGGCGTGAAGCAGATGCCAGCTGATGGCTTCCCCTTCACGGTCCGGGTCAGTTGCCAGATAGACTTTATCGGCAGCCTTCGCCTCTTTTTTCAGTTTGCTCAACAAATCGCCTTTGCCGCGGATGGTGATATACTTGGGTTCGAAATCATGTTCGATGTCAATGCCCATCTGGCTTTTGGGCAAATCGCGGATATGCCCCATGGAAGCCTCAATTTTATAATTGCTTCCCAGAAATTTTCCAATGGTACTTGCCTTTGCAGGAGATTCTACAATGACAAGGTATTTCTTTGACGCAGCTTTCTTGGTTGTTTTCTTTGGTTTTGCTGCAGTCGCTTCTTTGCTCATATCTTCACCTCTCAGCCTTCTCTGTTAACTGCGGACATAGCCCGCCTGCTGTAATTTTCGAATATATCCAGTGATTTCCAACAGAGAAAGTACATATTGTATATCCTGAATTGGCTTTTCCAGCATACGGCTCAATTCCTCAGCCGTTACTGGTGTAGCCTCAGTTATTTTCTCATAAATTTCCCGTTCTTCGGGTTCCAGTTTTTCTTCTACTTTTTCATAGAAACGGGTCTTTTCCTTTTCCTGATAGGATATGCCAAGTTCCTCTAAAATATCTCCCGATTCTGTAATGATTGGGCAGCCCTGTTTAATCAGATTATTGGTGCCTTCGCTCAGTTTACTGGTCACATTGCCCGGCAGTACGAAAACATCTCTGCCGTTTTCCAGTGCCAAATCCGCTGTAATCAATGTGCCGCTGCGTTTTCCTGCTTCAATGACAACAATCAGTTTCGAAAGCCCGCTGATGATGCGGTTGCGATAGGGAAAATGATAAGGAACCGCTTTCGTTCCCGGCGGATACTCCGACAGCACACAGCCGTTTTCTATAATCCGCTCCATCAATTCCCGATTTTCCGCAGGATAACAAACATCTACGCCACAGCCCAGTACAGCAATTGTTTTACCGCCGCCGTCCATGATACCTTTATGGGCAACTGCGTCAATACCTTTTGCCATGCCGCTGACAACAATCACATTGGTCTGACCCAAATCCTTTGTGATGCGGTACGCCACAGACGAGCCATATTGCGAGCATCTTCTAGCGCCAATGACACCAATCTTATCAATATGGTCATCAGGCAGAACACCTTTCACATAAATCCCCAAAGGCGGATCGTAAATTTGTTTCAGCAAATAAGGATAGGACGGGTGGAAATAGGAATAAAAGGAAATTTCTTTTTCTTCCAGTTCAATCATCCATTCATCCAGCATTTCCGGGTCTCGTTGGGATAAAATGGTATCTGCAAGCTTTGTGGCATTGCCCAAGGCACTGCGGATTTCTTCCGGTTCTGCGTAAAAAATATTTTCCGCTGTACCAAATCTTCCCAAAAGTTGAAAGGCTTTCTTTGTGTTATGCAGTGTCACTCTTGCCAGCCACATCAGATACGTTTCTTCCACAACGTCGCCTCCTTATCCCCTTGCCAGTTACGCAATCTACTATATATGCTTTCTTTTCAAAATTCAATGATTTTTTTCTAAAAATTTGAAAATAATGTGAATTACCTTCTATGTACTAGTAGAAATCTCCAATTTTCATTGCACTTTTTCGTAAGAATTGTTATGATAAAAACAGAATTTTTCAAGAGAAATGAGGCGAGGTCATGCTTTCCATTATTCATAGCGCCGCACTGCTTGGCATTGACGCTTATGCTGTCAATGTAGAAGTTGACTTGAGCAGCGGACTGCCTGCTTTTGACATTGTTGGGCTGCCGGATTCTGCTGTGAAAGAATCCAGAGAACGGGTACGTACTGCCATCAAAAACACAGGGCTCTCCTTTCCAACCAAGCGCATCACAGTCAATTTAGCACCAGCGGACACGAAAAAAGAAGGGGCGTCCTTTGACCTGCCCATTGCCGCAGGGATTCTGACTGCTATGGGAACCCTGCCTGCTGAAGCATTAGATGAATATTTACTGGCTGGCGAACTTTCTCTGGATGGTTCTCTGCGCCCCGTCAACGGCATTCTGCCTATGGTCTACGGCGCATTGCAGGATGGCATCACAAAATGCTTTGTGCCCTATGAAAACGCCGAGGAAGCGGCTCTTGTGGAAGGCATGGAGGTTTATCCGCTCCATAGTCTACGTCAATTAGTTGCTATTCTGCAAAATCAGGAAACATTACCGCCCTATCATGTAGATCTGGACAATCTCTTTGCCGATGACAAAGAATGGGAGAGTCTGGATTTTTCTCATGTAAAGGGTCAGGAAAATGCCAAACGTGCTATGGAGCTGGCAGCTGCCGGCGGACATAATATCCTGCTTATCGGCCCTCCCGGTTCTGGCAAAACCATGCTGGCAAAACGCTTTCCTACCATACTGCCTGACCTGACTTTTGCAGAAAGCATTGAAATTACGAAAATCTACAGCGTAGCAGGTCTTTTGCAGAACAAAAACGCTTTGATTCACCACAGACCTTTTCGTTCTCCCCATCATACCATTTCCGCTTCTGCCCTCACTGGCGGCGGCAGAATCCCAAAACCCGGGGAAATTTCCTTGGCCCATAATGGCGTGCTGTTTTTGGACGAATTGCCGGAATTTCAGCGTTCTGCTCTGGAAGTCATGCGGCAGCCTATGGAAGACGGAAAAGTCACCATTGCCCGTGTCAGCGGCACCTTGACATTTCCCTCTGATTTCATGCTGGTGGCAGCCATGAACCCCTGTCCCTGCGGTTATCTTGGCAGCGGGGATAAATGCCACTGCACCGTCAATGAAATTGCCAAATACCAAAGCAAAATCAGCGGGCCTCTATTAGACCGTATTGACCTGATGGTGGAAATGCCTGCGGTAGGATATGAAGATCTGCAAAGCACCGCTTCCGGCGAATCTTCCGCAGAAATCAAACAACGTGTGGTAAAAGCCCACGAGATCCAACTGCAGCGATATAAAAAGGAAGGAATTTTCTTCAATGCCCAGCTTAACGCCGCACAAGTGGAGAAATACTGCGTTCTTGGGGAAGCAGAACAAAAACTGCTGAAAGCAGCCTTCTCTTCCATGGACTTAAGCGCAAGAGCTTACCATAAAATATTAAAAGTTGCCAGAACGGCAGCAGACTTAGACGGCAGCGAAGAAATCACTGTCCGCCATCTGGCAGAAGTTCTGCAATACCGTTCTTTGGACAGAAAATATATGATATAACAGGAGATTGATATATGACATTACATACAGACCAAATGTCCGATTCCTTCCGCATCGGCGCCATGTTGGCAGTCGTAGGTGGGTTTCTGGATGCATATACTTATCTGGCGCGCGGTCAGGTTTTTGCCAATGCCCAAACAGGCAACATTGTCCTGCTGGGTGTGCACTTATCTGAAGGGGATTTCAAAAAAGCACTTTCCTATCTGGTTCCCATTCTGGCATTTGTTGCCGGAATTTTTGTAGATGAATGGATCAAACATCGTCTGGAAGGAAAAGTAGCACTGCACTGGCGGCAGACGGTACTTCTCATTGAAATTTTGGCTTTGATTGTCGTGATATTCCTTCCTCTGGGAAAAGCCGACCCCTTAGCCAATGCATTGGTTTCCTTTATCTGCTCCATGCAGGTACAAAGTTTCCGTAAATTCCATGGTATGCCTTATGCCACTACCATGTGTACTGGCAATCTGCGCAGCGGCACAGACCATCTGGTGAAATATTTCCAGACAAAAGACCCTTCCCGCAGAGAAAAAAGTTTCCATTATTACAGCATTATCCTATTCTTTATTCTAGGTGCTGCCATTGGTGCTGTAGGTACAAAACTCTGGGGCAGTCCTGCTCTGGTCATCTGCTGTATCCTGCTGGCAATTGCTTTTGCAATGCTCTTTGTAAAGCCAAAAACAGAATAAAAAGATACTCCTTTAGAGGCATCTTCATAAGAAAACAAAGCAAGCTGAACTCCTTATGATATAGAGGATTTCAGCTTGCTTATTTTTACAAGATTTTATTTGATATATTTTCTTCTAAAAACAGCCGTCGCAATTCCCCTTAAAAAAGCAAGGAAAAGAAAAATCAATGTTTTCTTAAAGGGAAGTTGCTTTTCTTAGGAAATATCTTTTTTGTTTCAAAAAACCCGAAACACAGATTGTGTTTCGGGTTTTTACACTTATATTGATATACAGTTGAAGAAAAATTATTCTTCTTCTTTTGCGAAGGATACCAGCAGATCGCCCTGGCTGACTTTTTCGCCTTCCACAGCATAGATCTTGTCGATCACGCCATCTTCTTTTGCTACGATAGATGTTTCCATCTTCATTGCTTCGATGGTCAGCAGAGGCTGGGTCTTCTTCACCGCTTCGCCTTCTTTTACCAGAATCTTGCTGATGGTACCGGGGATAGAAGAACCCAGATGGTAAGGGTTGTTCTTATCGGCTTTCAGTTTACCGTCGCTCTTAACTTCCAGATGTTTATCCAGAACTTTTACTTCACGCATTACGCCGTTGATTTCGAATGTCAGCGCGCGGAAACCTTCTGCATCGGGTTCGGACATATCAATGAATTTGATGATGATATCTTTACCTTCACCAATTTCGATGGAAGTTTCTTCCCCTTTTGCCAGACCAAAGAAGTATACGTCACTGGTCAGTTTGGATACGTCTGTGTAGTATTCCCAATGGTCGCAGTAATCATCATATACCTTTGGATACAGAGCATAACTGATGACGTTTCTGGGGTTCACGTTTTTCATAACGTGTGCTTCTTTCAAATGCTTTGCAATGGCATCGAAATCTGCGGGAGGCAGCAGCGCACCTGCTCTGCCGTTGATAGGTTTTCTGCCTTTCAGCACGATTTCCTGCAGTTCTTTGGGGAAACCGCCTTCAGGCTGACCGATATTCCCAATGAAGTAATCCACAACGGATTCAGGATAGGAAATATCTTTACCTTCTGTGAGGATATTATCTTTGTTCAGACCGTTTTTGGACATGAAGATAGCCATATCCCCTACAACCTTGGAGGAAGGTGTTACTTTTACGATGTTGCCCAGCAGTTCGTTGGCTTCTTTATACAGATGTTTGATTTCTTCAAAGTTATCTGCGGAGCCCATGGATTTTACCTGTGCCAGCAAGTTGGAATACTGACCGCCGGGGATTTCGTATTTATAGATTTCAGTATTGGGTGTCTTCATTTCACTTTCGAAGCCAGTGAAGATCTGACGTACACCCTGATAGTAATGGCTCAGTTCAACCAGCTGATCAGGATCCAGACCGGTATCGCGTTCTGTACCGCGCAGAGCTTCTACAACTGCGTTCATAGAAGGCTGGCTGGTCAGGGAGCTCATGGACTGGATTGCCAAGTCGGCAATGTCCACGCCTGCTTCTGCAGCCATCAGTACGGTGCTGACACCGTTACCTGTGGTGTCATGGGTATGCAGATGCAGAGGAATATGCAGTTCCTGTTTCAGTGCAGTAAACAGTTCTTTTGCAGCATAAGGTTTCAGCAGACCTGCCATATCTTTGATTGCGAAAATGTGGCAGCCCATGTCTTCCAGTTCTTTTGCTTTGCGGATATAGTAATCCAGTGTATATTTTGTTTCCTTAGGATCCAGAATATCGCCGGTGTAGCAGATAGCACCTTCTACGATCTTGCCTGTTTTCAGTGCTTCTTCAACGGGCATCTTCATGTTTTCCAGCCAGTTCAAGCTGTCGAAGATACGGAATACGTCTACGCCGCGTTCTGCGGAAACTTTGATGAATTCTCTAACAACGTTATCAGGATAGTTTGCGTAACCAACAGCGTTGGATGCACGCAGCAGCATCTGGATCAGTGTGTTAGGCATTGCTTCGGAAAGCTGCTGCAGTCTTCTCCAAGGAGATTCTGTCAGGAAACGGTAAGCAACGTCGAATGTTGCGCCGCCCCATGCTTCTACGGAGAATGCGTTTGCCATTGCCATGTTGGTTGCAGGCGCTGCAACAATCAGGTCGTTTGTACGCAGACGTGTTGCCATCAGAGACTGGTGTGCGTCACGCATGGTGGTATCTGTTACCAGCAGACGTTTTTCTTTCAGCAGGCTCTGTGTATAGTCTTTTGCGCCCATACGCAGGAATTTGTCTTTTGCACCTTCCACAAAGATGGTCTTGCCATTTTTGTCCTGTCCGAAAGAAGGAGGCACAATGGGATCAAATTCGGGTTTATGGCCTTTGGATTCGTTTACGATCTTGTTGCCGATAAATTCTGCAATCTTAGTTGCTCTGTCTTTACCCAGAACGATGTGGAACAGTTCGGGTGTTTTTTCAATGAATGTTGTGGTGCATTTACCAGCATTCCAAACATCACTCTGCAGTACGTTGATCAGGAAAGGAATGTTTGTTTTTACGCCACGGATTCTGGTTTCTTTGATGGCACGAACAGCTTTTCTTGTTACGCCTTCAAATGTTCTGTCGTGAGCGATGATTTTTACCAGCAAGCTGTCATAGAAAGGTGTAATTTCCGCACCTGTATGAGCAGTACCGCCATCCAGACGGATACCATTGCCGGCAGGAGAACGGTATACACTGATTTTGCCTGTGTCAGGCAGGAAATTGTTGGCAGGGTCTTCTGTGGTGACACGCAGCTGAATGGCATAGCCATTGGAATGGATGTCATCCTGAGATTTGATGCCGATTTCAGGGGAATCCAGAGGATAACCTTCTTCAATCAGAATCTGTGCCTGCACGATATCAATACCCGTTACTTCTTCTGTTACGGTATGTTCTACCTGAATACGGGGGTTCATTTCGATGAAATAGTAGTTTTCGTCTGCATCCACCAAGAATTCCAGTGTACCAGCATTTTTGTATCCTACATGTTTGGACAGACGAACGGCATCTGCGAAGATTTTTTCTCTGACTGCATCGCTGACAGTGAAAGCGGGTGCGAATTCCACAACTTTCTGATGACGGCGCTGTACAGAACAGTCACGGTCAAAGAGGTGCACAACGTTGCCGTATTTGTCACCCAGAACCTGAACTTCGATATGTTTGGGGTCACGGAGATATTTTTCAACGAAAATTTTATCGTCACCGAAGGCTTTTTTCGCTTCGTTTCTTGCTTCGTCAAATTCCTTAGGCATTTCTTCCGCACTGTTGACGATACGCATACCACGTCCGCCGCCGCCATTGCTGGCTTTCAGCATAACGGGGTAGCCAACTCTTTCCGCTACTTCCATAACTTCATCCAGACTTCTGATCGCATGGTCAACGCCAGGAATGATGGGTACATTACATTCAATGGCCATCTGTTTGGAGGAAATCTTATCCCCCATGGAGTACATTACATCCACATCAGGACCAATGAAAGCAATACCAGCCTGGTTACATGCTTCTACAAAAGCGGGGTTTTCGGAAAGGAAACCATAACCGGGGTGGATGGCGTCAACGCCTTTTGCCTTTGCAATGTTGATGATGTTACGAATATCCAGATATGCGTCGATGGGACCCTTTTCAGGATTGAGCATATATGCTTCGTCTGTTTTGGTACGGAACAGAGAGTATTTATCTTCTTTGGAGAAAATACCTACTGTCTGAATACCCAGTTCATTCAGGGCACGGTACACACGGATGGCAATTTCGCCACGGTTGGCAACCAGCACCTTTTTGAACTTTTTAATTTTTACTTCCTGCATGCTTATCATACCTCCTTTGTATATTCACTGAATCATCAGTCAAAATCTTGATTCCTTCAATGCCTATTGCTTTATTATAATATAGGTTTTTGCATTCGTAAACTATAAAAATACAATGAACGCCAGAAGATACAGAAAATCAATCACGCATTTTGCTGTAAAATTCTGTCAAAATTGCCATAACATCCTGCAAAAGACGACATTCAACCACCTCTGCATGCTGCAAAACAACCTGCCCGGCAGCGCCTTTTGCCACTATAATTTTTGCATATCCCAAACGGTCAAGCTCCTTCAAACGGCTTTCCATGGCAGGAACCCGCTTCAATTCTCCCGTCAGCCCCACATCGGCAATAAACGCCCAATCCGGCGGGATGGGTCTGTTTTTCACAGAGGACACAATGCTCATAAGCACCGCCAGATTGGCCGCCTGTTCTTTCAAAAACAAGCCGCCTGTGGTCTTGACTACCACATTTTTATCATACAGCTTCACATTGCCCCTCTGTTCCAAAATGGAAAGGAGGGTATGAAGGGTATCTTTTTTCATGGTTTCACTGATGCGTGAGGGATATGGGGTAAAAGACTGGGAAACCAGACTTTCCACTTCTGCCACAATGGGACGGGAGCCTTCCCGCAAAACCGTAACAGCGCTGCCGGAAACCAGTTCATTCCTGTTGCGCTTGGTAATGAAATATTCTGAGGGATTGTCAATGGAGCGCAGTCCCTTTTCCGTCATGGCAAAAAAGCCCATTTCTCCGGTACTGCCGAAACGGTTTTTCGTTGCCAGAAGTCCACGAAGCTCGTCAGCCCCTTCTCCTTCCAGCACCAGAACCGTGTCCACCAGATGTTCCAACGCACGCAGACCGGCAATCTCATCATTTTTATTCATCTGCCCAATCATCAGTGCTGCCCTCTGTCTGCGCTTATCCTTTGCACACTGTACCAATGCGGAAGCACATTCCATTGTCTGGGTAGGATTACCTGCTCTTGCAGGATAAAATTCCGCCAAAGAAAATGTCTGGATACTGTCCAGAATAATCAAATCCGGGTCTACTTCCCCAACGGCAGACAATACGGCATCCATGGAAGTATCCGCCAAAATCCAGATATTATCCGCAATGTCTCCCAGTATCCTGTCTGCTCGATTCTTGATCTGGCTGTCACTTTCCTCCCCTGTGGCATATAGCACACGATAGCCTGCATTTGCCAGTTGGTATGCCACCATCAGACACAATGTGGATTTGCCGCCGCCGGGAGGGGATGTCAATATAGTTACGGAATCCCGGACAATGCCGCCGCCCATGACCCGGTCAAACTCCCCAATGCCTGTCAAAAGACGCTGGCTTTTGCTGCTTTCTACTTCCTTCAGACGGGAAAGGGTCAGCTGCACGGGCTTTGCGCTGCTTTTTTCCTTTTTCGTTTCTTCCTGTTCAGAAAATGTGTTCCACTCTCCACATTCTGGGCATTTTCCCATCCATTTGGAGCTTTTATATCCACATTCACTGCAAATATATGATGTTTTTACTCTCATTCTTCCACCTCGATGATAACTTTTTCTGTTGTCATCACAAAAACAGACAGATAAACAAAAATCGATAAAGCCTTTTGCAAGACTCTATCGATTTTCTTTTCATCATGTACTGAAAAATCAGATTTTAACCGATTTTTTCAATTTTTACAGGTGTTGCATTTTTCTGCATTTCTACAGAGAATGTCACTTTGCCTGTCATATTTGTTTTCATTTTGCCAACGTTTACATCGTCAACCAGAATTTTGTATTCTGTTTCTGCTTCCAGTTCCAGTGTCAGCTGAACATCTTCTTCTGCTTCTACCAGGAAGGAAACGCCTCTTTCATCCTGTGCAAAGTTCAGAACAGTTGCGCCGGGTACTGCTTCCAGCAGCATTTTACCGTTCTTTTCCAGTTTTGTGATTTCTTTAAATGTTTTTACTTTATACAAATCGCCCTGCACTTCAAAGTCCAGTACTTTTTTCTTCTCATCCATCAGGTAGTTGCCGAAACTGATGCTGCCGTCATCTTCTTTTCTAATCAATTCCTCAATTACTGCCATGTTGCTTACCTCCCAAGCGTCCTTTCTTTATTTTCTTTTCCGAACAAGAATATGCACGGTAATGTTCCTGATAATATATCAGAATGATTATATCACAAAACCTGCCGCAGGTATATACCAAAATTCTGCTTTTTTCTATCTATTTGTTCGTTCATTTTACCACACGGAAGAGGAAGCCGTTTGTTTTTACACCAACAGAAACTTTATCCCCTGCTTTGAAGTTGCCCATGAGATATTCTTCCGCAAAAGCATCTTCAATGCGGGACTGGATGGCACGGCGAAGGGGTCTTGCACCAAAAGCTTTGTCGTAGCCTTCTTCCGCGATTTTTTCCAGCGCTTTATCTGTAAAAGTTACAGTAATATCCATATTTTCTTTGATGCGTTTGGAAACGGTTTTGGTCATGAGTTTTACGATTTCCAGAATATCTTCCTGTGTCAGAGAATGGAATACAATCATATCATCAATACGGTTCAAAAATTCCGGTTTGAAGATATGGCGCACTTCTTCCATAACGTTTTTCTTCATATTCTGATAACTCTGTTCTTCTGTTTCCATGCTGGTAAAGCCCACACGTTTCGGCTCTACAATGCTTCTTGCGCCGGCATTGGAAGTCATGATGATAACTGTGTTTTTGAAATCCACTTTTCTGCCCTGACCATCGGTGATATGACCATCATCCAGCACCTGCAACAATACGTTGAATACATCAGGAGATGCTTTTTCGATTTCATCGAACAGTACAACAGAATAAGGATTCCGACGAACTTTTTCACTGAGCTGGCCGCCTTCTTCGTAGCCCACATAACCCGGAGGAGAACCTACCATACGGGATACACTATGTTTCTCCATGTATTCGGACATATCGATACGAATCATGGCATCTTCATCGCCAAAAAGGGCTTCTGCTAATGCTTTGGACAGTTCTGTTTTACCAACACCCGTTGGCCCTAAGAACAGGAAGGAACCGATGGGGCGGTTAGGGTCTTTCAGCCCAACTCTGCCGCGGCGGATAGCTTTTGCTAATGCTTTTACGGCTTCTGACTGTCCAATGACACGCTGATGAAGGGTATCTTCCAGATGCAGAAGTCGCTGGCTTTCTTCTTCCTGCAAACTCTGCAAAGGCACACCCGTCCATACAGATACCACTTCTGCCACTTCTTCTCTGGTGACTACTTGTGCCTGATTTTCATGGTTGTTTTCCCATTCTTTTTTGGCTTCTTTCCACTGAGTGCGGAGAGCATCCTGTGCACGTTTGATTTCGGCCGCCTTTTCAAATTCTTCTGTCTTGATAGCCGCTTCTTTTTCCTTTTCCATTTCCGCCAGTTTTTCTTCCATTTCCGCCACATTATCCGGCGCGCTGAATGTTTTCAGACGCAGACGGGAAGCGGCTGCGTCAATGAGGTCAATGGCTTTATCGGGCAGGAAACGGTCAGATACATATCTTGCAGACAATTTTACAGCCGCTTCGATGGCATCATCGGAAATGGTTACCTTATGATGCATTTCATATTTATCACGCAAAGCCTTCAGCATTGCCACTGCTGCCTGTTCGTCAGGTTCTTCCACTTTCACAGGCTGGAAACGGCGTTCAAAAGCAGCATCTTTTTCAATATGCTTGCGGTATTCTTCCAATGTGGTAGCGCCGATAAGCTGGATTTCCCCACGAGAAAGAGCGGGTTTCAGAATATTGGATGCGTCAATGGCGCCTTCTGCAGCCCCTGCACCGATGATAGTATGAATTTCATCCACGAACAGAATGATATTGCCATCAGCTTTTACTTCATCCATGGCTTTTTTCATACGTTCTTCAAATTCCCCACGGTATTTAGAACCAGCCACCATGGCAGACAAATCCAGACCAACGATTCTCTTATTTTTCAAAGTATCAGGCACATTGCCTTCGGCGATTTTCTGGGCAAGTCCTTCCACAATGGCGGTTTTCCCTACACCGGGGTCGCCTACCAGACAAGGATTGTTTTTGGTACGGCGGCTCAAAATCTGCACAATCCGTTCGATTTCCTTATCTCTGCCCACAATGGGGTCAAATTTATTTTTCTTTGCCAGTGCCGTCATATCACGGCTGAATTTATCCAGTGTTTCTGTGGCACTTTTTTCCTGTTTTTCACCTTGGCTGTTCATGCCGCGGGCGCTGCCGTTCTGGTCTTCCCCTTCTCCCAGCATATTCATGATATCATCATACAAACGCTGAAGATTCAAATCCAGAGATACCATAATTCGTACAGCGATATTATCATTTTCTCGAATGAGGGCAATGAGGATATGTTCTGTTCCTACATAACCAGTACCCATGCGGAATGCTTCCTGCACACTGCTTTCCACCACACGTTTTGCACGAGGTGTAAAGTCCGCAGGAATATAGTAAGCAGAGGTGCCCCCTGTCATGGACTGGATTTTGTCCATAACCTGATGATAAGTCACACCCTGACTTTCCAGTGCCTTTGCGGCTACGCTGTCACTAACCAATGTCAGCCCCAGCAAAATATGTTCTGTTCCTACATATTTATTTCCCAGCTTTAAAGCAGCCTCCTGGGCTCTTTTCAGCACTTCCTGAGCTTTATTTGTAAATTTTCCTTGCATTGTCATTCACCGTCCTTTATTTTGTTAGCCAACCACCTTTGTGATTGCTAATTTTATGATGAAAATAAAAGAACATTGCTGTTCTTTTATCTGTTTCTCTATTTTCAAGAACATTATAATACACATTGCAAAAAAAAGCAAAACAACTTTTTTACAATTCTCCCAATTTTTCCGAAAAAAGCGAAAATGGCATATCGCTTGGCAAGGAGCGAATGGAAAAACCATCCTTCTGTTTTTCCCATTTTCCTTCCAGTTTCCATGACCACAAAGCCATATTGCCAACACCTCTCATGGGCTGTAATGTATTATATTTTCTATCACCCCAAATGGGTGCACCATGATGGGAAGTCTGAACGCGAATCTGATGGTGCCGCCCTGTTTCCAATGTGATTTCCACCAAAGAAAGGGGCTGGTCATTCCACATGGTTTCTGCTAATACCTGATAATGCAAAATAGCTTTCTTGGCGCCTTTTCTGGATGCGGACACCACTTCTGACAGATTGGTTCTGGCGTTTTTGAAAAGATAATCTGTCCATGTACCGCTTTTTTCCTCCAACGTGCCCCAAAGGACAGTCAGATAAGACTTCCGCCAGCCGCCTGCCTGCATCATTTTAGAGAGAGCCGCTTCCGCCTGTTTTGTCTTGGCAAAAACCATAATCCCCCCAACAGGGCGATCCAGACGATGCACCAATCCCAATTCCTGTTTCAACTGAGCTGACAGCAGGGAAAGCAAGTCTGCATCCCCTGTTCTGTCCGGCTGGGCAGGCATGCCCTGTGGTTTTTCCACAGCTACCATATCTCCATTTTCAAATAATATCCGCAAATCCATGCCTTACACTTCTTTCATCAATATACCGCTATGAGGTGGCATTTCCAGCTGTATCATGCCATTTTCCACTGACAGCAGTTCTTTTTCTGTAAAATAATCCATTTCTTTTGTCTTGAGCAAAACTTCCATTTTGCCGTAGGACTGTACACCAATCTGCCATACAGGCAAAGAAACCTGTACCGCTTCCTCTCGGTTGTTACAGACAATCAGACAGCGTTCTTCTTCGCAGAAACGTCCATAAGCCAGAATGCCATCTTCCGTATCCAAAGATTTCAAAGAGCCTTTTCGCAAAGAAATATGTTCTTTCCGCAAACCGATGAGTATTTTATGATACTGCACTAGTTCATCATCTTCCCGATTCCAAGGGAAAGGTCTACGGTTATCCGGGTCTGTCCAGCCAGTTACACCGGCTTCATCTCCATAATATACCGTAGGTGCGCCGGGCCATGTCATTTGCAGCAGCACCGCTTCCCGGAACACCGCTTTATTGACACCACGATTTGCCGCCTGCGCACCATCCGTATGAAGCCGCCCTGTTCTTCCGTTTGTTCTGGTCAGAAAGCGGGAATGATCGTGATTAGAAAGCTCATTCATAGCAACACCTGCTGCCTGTGCAGGCATTCTGCCCATCTGATACCGAATGGTATTCCAGAAAGCGGCATTATTGTTTTTCAAATCCGGGCGGGATTCTGTACTATGTTTGGAAATGCCCGTGAAATACCATGAAACTGGTTCCATAAAAGCGTCATAGTTCATAACGCCATCCCACTGGTCACCTCTGAGCCACGCTTCCGCATCTCCATAATGTTCCGCCAGAATCAGGGCTTCTGGATTGGCTTTTTTCACAGCGCTACGAAAATCATGCCAGAATTTATGATTAAATTCCTCTGATTTGCCCACATCTGCCGCAACGTCCAAACGCCAGCCGTCTGCGTTATAAGGGGGAGAAACCCATTTCTGCCCGATACGCATAATTTCCCAATACAGCGCAGAACAGTTCTCCATATTCAGCTTCGGGTGGTTTGGATAATCCCACCAACCTTCGTAAGAGCCATCCTCTTTCCAATAAAAATAATCATGGTAAGGGCTCTGTTTACAGTAGTAAGCGCCTTTTTTCTGATATTTATAAATTTCTTCCCGATCCAGCCACTTATGGAAGGCACCGCAATGGTTGAATACACCATCCAAAATGACGCGCATGCCTCTTTTATGAGCCTCCTCTACCAGACGAATGAAAAGCGCATCACTTTCCATCAGATTCCGCTCACTGGTGGTTCGGGTAATATAAGCTTTTGCCTGACTGTTTTTTTCTCCGGGCTCCACCACTTTGTCATAATCCTCTACAATCACGCCAAAGTGTGGGTCAACGTGGTCATAATCCTGAATGTCATATTTATGACTGCTGGGGGAAACAAAGATGGGATTCAGATACAATACTTCCACACCCAAATTCTGCAAATAATCCATTTTCTGCAAAATCCCCTGCAAATCGCCGCCGTAAAAATGGCAGAAATCGCCGTCTTCCGGCTGGGCATACCAGTCTTTCACGCCCTGCACCTGATTTTCCAGATAATTATATTCCCCCGTTTTCACATCATTGGAAGGATCTCCGTTGCAAAAACGGTCTACAAAAATCTGGTACATGACTGCGCCTCGCGCCCAAGCAGGTGTCTGGAAATTCCGCAGCAGCCGAAAATAGCCGTCCATGGGAAATTCCTGTGATACGCCGTTTCTTGTATAATAATAAGATGTTTCATTATATATGATCTGGAAAAAGTAATTTGCCGCTTCTTCTGACGGTGGCAAAACAACACGGTAGCGGTCGAACACACGACCGTTTTCCACTCGTTCCATCAATAATCTTTTGTCATCTACACATAAGCATACTGCAGACGCATTATTGCGTCCGGTCAGTATGGAAATTTCCACAAAATCTTCGGCTGACGGTTCTGCCGGTTTCCGGAAGTTTTCCGATTCGTCACTGAACACAGCCTGTGGCAAAAACGCTTCCTTGCAAAGTCTGTATTTCTTTTTTACGCTTTGCACCAAGTCCAAATAATAATCCATATTTTCACCGTCCCTGCACCAATTATAATATGCCAGAAAATTCATGTCAAACACTGGCTCTTTTTTCGGACAAAATGAAAATGAGCACCCTGCCGATGGCTGCTCATTTTCACAAAGAGAAGGTATTTCTTATTGGGATTGCGTCTTACCGCAATGTGAAAATATTGGGGAGTTTTCACAGTTGTTATTATAGCATGTGGGACATTAAATGTCTAGCCCATTTTTAAAATTTTTTCAAAAAATTTTTCTTACAGACAATGAAAAACGAAGGATACTTTTCATCATTTTTTCGAAAATCCGTCTGTTGTCAAACATCCCTCCGTGATTTTGAATAAATGATTTCCATTTCACACCACAATT
>NZ_CAJMDQ010000035.1 GCF_905212195.1 uncultured Anaerotignum sp.
GGGTGCCACGGGGCCTGCCGGCGAAATCGGTCCTACCGGCGCAACGGGTGCCACTGGGCCTATCCCCGATGACATCTTTGCATCTTATATCAATACACAATTTCCTCTCGTCCGCGGCACACGACTTTCCTTTTTCCCTGATGTGCAGGACCCCACCGGAAACATCGTCCAGAACAGTCTGGAACAAATCACCCTTGCACCCGGATATTATCTGATTTCCTACAAAATATCCGCACTGTTTTCCTCACCAAACTATTTGCAGATTACCCCTTTCTATAATGGGACTTCGCATCTGGAAACAGGCGTTTATTTTGCCCCGGCTGCCAATGGCTCCACCGCCTGCGGCTCTGCACACCTGATATTATATGCCCCTGTCACCACGACGCTTCTCTTCAACTATTCCGGCTCTGCCAATGCCACCGAAGGGGAATTCAACCTGACCATATTAAAACTCCGCCGTTCTGCCTGAAACTGTATTTTCTTCCTTTCATGGAACTTATTGTGTTCCTACGAAATCGTGCTATAATTAAAAGCATGCAAAGCACAATGAAGGAGGGATTTTTCCATGAAAGTGATATTGGTAAACGGCGGCCCTCATAAAGAAGGCTGCACATATACAGCACTGCGTGAAGTTGCAGACGCTTTGGAACAAAACGGCGTAGAAACAGAAATCTTCTGGCTGGGCAATGATCCCGTTGCCGGATGCATCGACTGCGGCTACTGTAAAAAAACAGACAGATGTTTCCGCAACGACTGTGTCAACGAATTCCTTGAAAAAGCCGCTGATGCAGACGGCTTCGTATTCGGCACCCCTGTACACTTCGCTTCTGCAGCAGGTGCTCTGATTTCTTTCTTAGACAGAGCTTTTTACGGCAGAGATTTCAGCGGAAAAGTTGGCGCTGCTGTCATCAGCTGCAGACGTGCCGGTGCAACAGCAACTTTTGATGAAATCAACAAATACTTTGCCATCAAAGGTATGCCCATCGTCACATCCAGCTACTGGAACATGGTTCACGGCAATACACCGGAAGAAGTCAAACAGGATCTGGAAGGCATGCAGACCATGCGGATTCTGGGCAGAAACATGGCTTGGCTTTTGAAATGCATCGAAGCAGGCAAACAGGCTGGTGTTCCTGAACCTGAAAAAGAAGAAAAAGTCTGGACAAATTTTGTTCGATAAATCTTATATAAAAAAACCGGAATTCCTGTTTTTGTCAGAAATTCCGGTTTTTGATTTTACAATTCTTTTTCCAGATGTGCCAGCAGCCCTTCACAGCCTTCTAAAATATCGTCATAGGTCACATCAAAGTTTCCTGTATACCATGGGTCTGCAATATCCCGTGGATGATCGGAAAAATCCAACAGACAGCAGATTTTCCCCTCTGGGTCTGTCGGCAGAATCCGTTTGATCTCCCGCAGATTATATTTCTCCATGCAAATGATGTAATCATAATCTTCGTAGTCCTGTTTTGTCACCTGACGGGCATATTTTCCCTTTGTAGAAATGCCGTACTGCGCCAGTTTCTGCACCGTGCCCCTATGGACAGGGTTTCCGATTTCTTCTCTGCTGGTTGCGGCAGAGGCAATGGAAATCTCTCTGGACAATCCTTTTTTCATGACCATATCTTTGAATAAAAATTCTGCCATTGGAGAACGGCAGATATTGCCGTGGCAGATAAAAAGCACTTTTATCATAATCTTCTATCTCCTTTAAATTTCTTACTGTTTGTACATATTTTTATGGTGGCAGTCAAACGTTTTCACGCTCTTTTCGTCTGATTCCATATTATACTTTATGCGCCAACAACTGTCTATCCCCTTCAACGTATCATATACACTGCACATTCTCGTATTTTTTGTATTTAATATCGACATCTGTCATATCAATGAAAGAATATTTCCCCTTCTCTATGTACAATGTTTCGCCTTCAACATCACAATCCATAACCAGAAATTTTCCCTCGTAATTCGTAATCACAACTTTATCATCGTCAATGACCTCATAGAACCTTTTATCACTGATATCATTATTGAAAATGACTGAAACTCCGATACTAACATCAATCGAAAAAATGATGAATGCTGATAAAAATACGATTGCCTCCCATCTGACCATATTTTTATTTTTCCTAACATGATTTCTTAAAATAAAAACATATGCCAACACAATATCCGATATAAGGAATACGATAATAGTAGCAAGATTATCTATCATAGAAATCAGCCATTCAGATTTGATCGAATTTATAATTCCTGCTGTATACAAAATATTTTGCATAAACAATGTAAATACCATTATAATAAATGACATTGCCAAAAATACTTTACTCTTTAGTTTCGAATTTATGTAATTAAGAAGAAACGGAAGTAACAGCAAAAAAATAATCAGAGCTAAACAAATGATCTTCCCTTGAAATACCGAAGAGTCGGCAAAATATTTCGCATCAATTCCATAATATTCACTACATGCCATCGCATAATTTGTCGACACCAAAATATTTACGAAACCTATCAATGTAATCCACGCACCGACACCGATTCCTAAAATATTCCATATATTATCCCTAATATACTTTTTGATTTTATGGGTATTATAAACGTCGATAGACTCCCCAGATGAATCAGCAAATTTATTGTCCATTATGCTCCCCCTTTATTTGACGCCAATCCTTTGTATTTCATTACGTCAGAGCATCCTCTAAATGCTTTGCCATTCCTTCATTCAATTTTTCTATGTTTTTCATTCTACCACAACCATATCTTCTTTTGCAATTTTACAAAATCCCTCTATTTTTCCCTTCTTCACATTCCAAACACTTCTCATCTGCCATTGCGCAAAATACAAAATCCTTTCACCATTGTTCCAAACATACAATTTCCTTATTATGGATTTATCCAATCCCACTTTACAGAAAATGGTATCTTTGCATATATTTTCCCAGCTTCCTTTGTGAGATGTATAAAACTACTGTGCCGCCTATTGTAATTGTCATTTTTGTTCATTAAAATATGATTATACTGTATATTGTGTTAGTTCAAACAGGGTTACAAACCACAGTGAACACAGCACAAAAATTTGGCTTGCCAAATGAAAAACAGTAAGGGGTTTTTTTATTTACAGAAGGGAGCGTATGAAACATGAAAAAACGTATTTTAGCTTTATTGACCATGGTCTGCCTTGCAGTATCTCTGGCTGCCTGCGGCGGCAATGCCGCTCAGGAGGAAACAACCTCTGATACAACAGAGCAGTCCACCACAACTTCTGAAACATCCGACAGCGATCTGCCCTCCTTGGAAGACTATTTCAATTCCGATGTGATGCAGAGCTTCGTGGAAACTGCCAAAGCACAGTATGAAGAAGAAGGCATCAGTGCAAAACTGTATGCAGAAGGCGACGAACTGCGGTATGAATTCAGCATGGACGATGTTGTAACAACCGAAGAAGAACGCCCTGCTCTGGCAGAAGCGCTGAAAACCAGCACAGAAGCCAACGCCGAATCTTACGCAGATACCGCTGCACAGATCAAAGAAGGCGTTTCCAATGACGTTGTTATCGTCGTGGTTTCTTTCTTTGACGGTGAAGGCAATGAACTGTACAGCCAGTCCTTCTCCTCTGCTGACGCAGCAACAGAATAAGACTTCTTTTTGACACCAATCAAAACCAATCATAAACTAGTGGTTTTATTAAACTAAAAAAAACCCCTATTCTACGGAATAGGGGATTCTTTTTATCTAACCACTGCCGGATTTACATGAACCATACAGTGTTTTACTTCTGGGAAATTCTGCTCAATGGCATCGTGAACGCCTTCTGCAATGGCATGGGCTGCTGTCAGAGTCAGATTGCCATCAGCGGCAATTTCCACATCCACATAAGCTCTTGCACCAAACTGTCTGGTCTGGATGCGGTCAATGCCCATAACGCCATTCTGGGCTTCCACAACAGATTTCATTTTTTCCAGTGTTTCTGTATCACAGGCTGTATCCATCATTTTATCAATGGCATCTTTGAAAATATCATAAGAAGCTTTGATGATGAACAGGGAAATGACAACGCTGGCAATAGGGTCGCAGATGGGGAATCCCAGCATTGCGCCGCCGATACCAATCAAACTGCCCACAGAAGACAGGGCATCAGAACGATGGTGCCATGCGTCTGCCATCAATGCGCCGGAATTGACCTGTTTTGCCGCATGTCTGGTGTAATGGTACATACCTTCTTTCACCACAATAGACAGGACAGCCGCTGCCAATGCCAGTTTGCCGGGAACTTCCAGAGCACTTGCTTCTGCGCCGAAGATTTTTTCCACACCGCCTGCCCCAATGGCAAAGCCTGTCACACACAATACCATTGCCAACAGGATCGCGGCTACACATTCCATTCGTTCATGACCATACTGGTGGTTTTCATCGGAGTCCTTTGCGGACATCTTATAGCCTACCATAACGATGATGGTGCTGAACACGTCTGATGCAGAATGGACACCGTCGGAGATCATGGCGCCGGAATGGGCAATAAACCCTGCTGCCACTTTAAACACCGATAAGATGATGTTGACGATCATGCTGTTGGTAGAAACACTCATGACGATTTTCTCATTTTGTTTTGCTAAGTCATTTGTCATAAAAAATCCCTCCTAATGTTTACCTCTCCGCCCCTTCTGATTTTACACAAAAAAAGACACCCGTAGAACATAAAACTGTCCCACGAATGTCTGTCATTCGCTGCAAAAATGCCCGACCACACGGAAAAATCCGCTGTCTGCTCAGTTTGTACTGTATGTGCGAAGGTCACTTCGTATGTGCAGTGCAAAGAGTTTTTATGATTTTATCGCATTATTTCGCAGTTTGTCAAGCATAACATTTTTTGTATGATGCCGCTGCCTGAAAATCAAAGAGATGCTGGTTTATCAGCATCCCTTTGGAAAAATTCTTATTTGTCCTTTTCGAAAAAGTCCCGGACCTTCTCACCGAAAGTTTTCTTTTCTTCCTCCGGCGCCGCAGAAGTTTCGGGCTTTGCCGCCCCCGCCGGGGCATCACCGTAAAACTGCCGCAGCAGATCTTTCTGGCGTTCCGTCATGCTGGTAGGGATTTTTACCTTCAGTGTGACGATCTGGTTCCCTCTGATTTTCGGGTTCCGCAGGTTGGGTACCCCTACGCCGCGCAGGGTAACCACGGTATCAGGCTGTGTACCGGGTTTGATGGTATATTTCTGTTCCCCATCAATGGTCTTGATGGTGATTTCGCCGCCCAGTGCTGCCTGTACGAATGTGATGGGCACATCACAGTAAATATCGTTGCCTTTACGAACAAAGACACGGTTTGGCTGTACGTAAACGCTTACCAGCAGGTCGCCGTAGCCGCCGCCGTTTTCGCCCAGTTCCCCTTTGCCGCCCAGACGAATGGTCTGACCGTTGTCGATGCCCTGAGGAATCTTGACTTCGTATTTCTTTGTCTTTTTGACTCTGCCGGTACCACGGCATGTGGTACAGGGTTCTTTGATGATCTTACCAGTACCATGACATGCGGAACAGGTACGAACGGATGTAACAGCGCCAAACATGGACTGCTGTACAAAACGTTCCTGACCAGTACCGTTACATTTGGAACAGCTTTCTGCATGGGTGCCGGGTTTTGCGCCGGTACCATGACAAGTTTCGCATTCGTCCAGAATGGGTACGGAAATTTCTTTGGTACAGCCAAAAATGGCTTCTTCAAAAGTCAGCTGGATGCTGACATTGATATCTCTGCCGCGTCTGGGGCCATTTCTTCTAGCGGAACCGCCGCCGCCAAAACCGAACATACTGCCGAAAATATCCCCCAAGTCGCCCATATCAAAGCCTTCAAAGCCGCCGCCGTAGAAACCGCCGCCGCCCATGCCGCCCTGTTCAAAGGCTGCGTGACCAAACTGGTCATACTGCGCACGTTTTTCGGGGTTGCTCAGCACTTCATAGGCTTCGTTGACTTCTTTGAATTTTTCTTCTGCTTCTTTATCGCCAGGGTTCTGGTCAGGATGATATTTGACTGCCATCTTACGGTAAGCTTTTTTCAGCTCCGCTTCAGATGCACCCTTCTGTACCCCCAGGACCTCGTAATAATCTCTTTTATTAGCCAACTTTCTCACCACCTTGTTTTACTGAAAAAACTGTAAACGTCAAAAGCAGGGGCGGGACAAAACCCACCCTTGCCTTCACTCAATCGCAATCTTATTTATTTTACAGTTCTTTGCCTTCGCCGTCAACCACATTTGGATCGCCGCCGTTTGCTGCGTCGCCACCCTGAGCTGCCTGTGCCTGCTGGTACAGTTTTTCAGAGATTTTGTAGAATTCCTGTGTCAGAGCTTCTGTAGCGGATTTTACGTTTGCTACGTCTGTTTCTGTCATTGTTTCAGGCTGCATATCTTTTACAGTATCTTTCAGGCTGTTCAGAGCGCTTTCTACTGTTGCTTTTTCGTCGTCGCCCAGTTTGCCTTCCAGTTCACCCAGCGCTTTTTCTGTCTGGAAGATCAGGGAGTCAGCTTCGTTTTTCGCGTCGATCGCTTCTTTTCTCTTCTTATCCTGTTCAGCGAACTGTTCAGCTTCTTTTACAGCTCTGTCGATTTCTTCTTCAGACAGGTTGGAACCTGCTGTGATTGTGATGTGCTGTTCTTTGCCAGTACCCAGGTCTTTTGCGGATACGTTTACGATACCGTTTGCGTCGATATCGAAAGTAACTTCAATCTGAGGCACGCCTCTTCTTGCAGGAGCGATACCGTCCAGTTTGAACTGACCCAGAGTTTTGTTATCTCTTGCCAGAGGTCTTTCACCCTGTACAACGTGGATATCAACGGCTGTCTGGTTATCTTCTGCTGTAGAGAAGATCTGTTTTTTGTTTGTAGGGATGGTTGTGTTTCTGTCGATCAGTTTTGTTGCAACACCGCCCAGAGTTTCGATACCCAGGGACAGAGGTGTTACGTCCAGCAGCAGAACGCTGCCTGCGCCTTCATCGCCAGCCAGTTTACCGCCCTGAATTGCAGCACCTACTGCTACACATTCATCGGGGTTGATGCCTTTGAAAGGTTCTTTGCCTGTATATTTCTTAACTGCTTCCTGTACGGCAGGGATTCTTGTGGAACCACCAACCAGCAGGACTTTGTCGATTTCGCTTGCGGACAGACCAGCGTCGGACAGAGCCTGACGAACAGGACCCATTGTACCGTCTACCAGATCAGCTGTCAGTTCATCGAATTTTGCTCTGGACAGTGTTACATCCAGATGTTTAGGACCATCCTGGTTCATTGTGATGAAAGGCAGGTTGATGTTTGTTGTTGTTACGGTAGACAGTTCTTTTTTCGCTTTTTCAGCTGCTTCTTTCAGACGCTGCATAGCCATTTTGTCTTTGGACAGGTCCATGCCTTCTGCTTTCTTGAATTCAGCTACCAAGTAATCGATGATTCTCTGGTCGAAGTCATCGCCGCCCAGGTGTGTGTTACCGTTTGTGGACAGTACTTCGATTACGCCGCCGCCGATTTCGATGATGGATACGTCGAATGTACCGCCGCCCAGGTCGTAAACCATGATTTTCTGTTCGCTTTCGTTATCCAGACCATAAGCCAATGCTGCGGATGTGGGTTCGTTGATGATACGTTTTACATCCAGACCTGCGATACGGCCAGCGTCTTTTGTTGCCTGACGCTGTGCGTCGTTGAAATATGCGGGAACTGTGATAACTGCTTCGGAAACAGTTTCGCCCAGATAGCTTTCTGCATCAGCTTTCAGTTTCTGCAGTACCATTGCGGAAATTTCCTGAGGAGAATAAGCTTTGCCTTCGATGTTTACTTTATAGTTTTCACCCATGTGACGTTTGATGGAGCTGATGGTGTTGTCGGGGTTTGTGATTGCCTGACGTTTTGCTGTTTCACCAATCAGTCTTTCGCCGTTTTTCGCAAAACCAACTACGGAAGGAGTTGTTCTTGCACCATCGCTGTTAACGATAACAACAGGCTGGCCGCCTTCCATTACTGCTACACAACTGTTTGTTGTACCTAAGTCAATACCAATAATTTTACCCATAATCTATTTCCTCCTAAATTGTCAAATCAAAATTTCAGTTTTAGTTTGCCACCTTCACCATACTGTGACGGATGACTTTATCTTTATATTTATAACCTTTCAGCATTTCCAGAATGATTTCATTTTCGCCGTAAGCATCATCATCTTCATGTGCTACAGCTGCATGGAAATTGGGGTCGAATTTTTCGCCCAGGGCTTTGATTTCCTCAACGCCCATGCCATGGAGAATTTCCTGGAACTGCTTCAAAGTCATTTGCACGCCTTTGAAAAAGGCATCTTCGGTGTCTTTTCCTTCCTGCGCCGCAACGGCACGTTCCAGATTGTCCACCACTGCCAGCAGTTTTTCTACGGTATCTCTCACACCGTCGTCGTACATGCTTGCTTTTTCTTTGGAAGTCCGTTTTCTGAAGTTATCGAACTCCGCCAGACATCTTTGATATTTATCCAGATAATCTGCAGCTTTCTGTTCCAGTTCAGCCATTTTCGCTTCGGTTTCATCAACCACTTCCGCTTCCACAGCTTCTGTCACTTCTGCTTCCGCCTGCACTTCTGCGGCTTCTTCCTGCAGATTTTCTTCTCTTAAATCCTTATCTTCCACATCTGCTCCTCTTTTCTCTAGGTATTTTTATTGCCTTTCGACAGATTTTTCAATACTTTTTCCATATTGGTAACCATACCGTTGAGGACGGATACCACCTGAGAATAATCCATTCGGGTGGGTCCTACGATACCGATGGTACCGCGGGTTTCGTCGCTCATTTTGTAGGTTGCCGTGATGACGCTGCAATCCTTCATGCACTGCACGCTGTTTTCGCTGCCGATGAGAATTTGCATGTCATTGGTATCGGCACTGCCCTGCAGGAGGGTCACCAGCACATCCTTTTCTTCCAATGCCTGGAACAGGGACTTGGCTTTCTGAATATCAGAAAACTCAGGACAAGCCAGAATGTTTTTGGTGCCGCTCATGTGAACCTGTACCTTTTCCGCAGAACGCATGGTACTTTCGATTGCCGATAAGATATGCGGCAGAATCTGTCGGTATTCATGGAGTTCTGTTTGCAGGCGGTTGATGACGCTTGCATCTATATCATGGAGGGAATATCCCTGCAACACCTGATTCAGCCGCATGCCCATGGTGAAGATTTTATCTTCCTCAGGAACCGTGCCCATCTGAATCACATGATTTTTGATGAAATTATCTTCCGTTACAATGACCAGAAGCACCGAAACACTGTCCAGGGGCAGCAGACGAATCTGTTTGATGCGTGTGCGCTGACTCACTGGCTCTGAAATGATGGTGGTGTAATTGGTCAGTGCGGAAAGAGCCTTTGCCGTTTCCTCCAGCAGGTAGTCAATCTGTCCCACATTTCTGGTGATGACATTTTGCAGATACCGCTGTTCCTCGGGTCCCAGTTCTTTTTTCTGCATCAGATGGTCTACATATAAACGGTAGCCCATGTCTGATGGAATTCTGCCGGAAGAAGCATGGGGCTGTAGGATGAAGCCCATTTCTTCCAAGTCACTCATTTCATTACGAATGGTGGCTGAACTGATGCCCAGATTATATTTTTTGGCGATGGTTCTGGAACCGACAGGCTCCGCCGTTTCGATATAGTCATTGATAATCGCCTGTAAGATTTGAATTTTTCTTTCGTTCAACGACATAGCCTTTCGCCTCCTCATTCATGAAATAAATTTCCGATTTTGTTTGAAGTAAAATTTTATTTCTGTCCATTTTCATTTGAACGCACTTCTATGGAAATTTGTCTTTTGTTAGCACTCACTTGCTATGAGTGCTAACTCATGTAATAAAGATAGCACTTGCCACCGGCAATGTCAAGTGCTAATGAGAAAAAAATTATGAACTTTTTTTGAATTTTATATTTCGGATTTTCTTTTGGTTTTCTGGGGTTTTTCAGGCATCTTCTTTGAGAAATTCCATGAAAACCTGATTGCTCAAATCCAGTCCTCTCTCTGTCAGGCGGAGCCATCCGTCCTTTTCTTCCAGCAGACCTTCTTCCTTGCATTTTTCCATTTCCGCCCCATAAACCTCTTCCATATCCACGCCAAAACGCTGGGCAAATCGTTTTTTCTCGATGCCTTCCGTCAGACGCAGTCCCATGAACATAAATTCACTGTACTGGTCTGCCAGAGAAAGTTCCTCCACATCTTCCATGGAAACATTGCCGTTTTCTGCCTGCTCCATATATGTATGCAAATCATAGGGATTGTGGAACCGTTTTCCTGCCCAATAAGAGTGTGCCCCCAGACCAAAGCCCAAATATCCCTCGTCCTGCCAGTAAATACGGTTATGGCGGCTTTCTTTGCCGTCTTTGGCAAAATTAGAGATTTCATACTGATGATAATCTTCCTCCGCCAAAATCTGCACCGCTGTGTGATACATGGCTCTGTCCAGTTCCTCGTCCGTTTCCTGATATACTTCCTTTTCATACAAATCATAAAAAGGTGTTCCTTCTTCTATAATGAGGCTATAAGCAGAAATATGCTCCGGCTGCAATGCGGTGATTTCCGAAAGGGTTTCTTCCCACTGACCCAATGTCTGTTCCGGCAGGGCAAACATCAAATCTACATTAATATTGTCAAAACCTGCTTCTCTGGCACTGGAAAAATTTTTCAGGAACTGCTGTCGGGTATGGATTCTGCCCAATCGCTCCAGCAATTCATCCTGCCATGCCTGCACACCCATGCTCAGGCGATTGAATCCCATTTGCCGCAAAGAAACACATTTTTCCAAGCTCAGTGTACCGGGATTGGCTTCGGTGGTGATTTCCGCGTCATCTTCCACATCATAACATTGAAAAACGGTATCCAAAATCTGCTTCAACTGCTGGGCAGAAAGCACCGTAGGCGTACCGCCGCCAAAAAACACAGTCTTAATCTTCCAATCCTTCGCCAGTTGGCTTTTGGCTTCGATTTCCCGGCACAAAGCCGCTGTATACCGCTCATATTCCTTTTCCTGTCCGCCAAAAGACGGAAAATCACAGTACAGACATTTCTGCACACAAAACGGAATATGAATGTAGATTCCTGTTTCCCTCATAAAATCCCCTCCTTCTCTTTCCAAACAGTGTACCATATCCGGCAATATCCGCGCAAGATTCCCCTTTTTCCTCCATTGCGCCCCACCTGAAAATGTGGTACATTTTATCCTTAGGAAATCTGATTTCAACAAAAGAAAGGACATCTCACATGGATATTTTGAAAATCATGGGCCTACCGGAAGGCTACTGCACACGCCACACCGACATGCCCAACCACTTACAGACAAAAGCAAAAAACCTTTGCTGGGAATATAACCAGACTGCACCTACGGAAACAGAAAAGAGGGCTGAAATCTTGCAGCAGCTTTTCGGCACCTGTCATCCCCTGACATTTATCGAGCCATCTTTCCGCTGTGATTATGGCTTCCATATTCACACCCACGGTCTGACCATCATCAATTACAACTGTGTCATTCTGGATACTTCTCCCGTGCATATCGGCGCCAATGCTTTTATCGGCCCCGGTGTCTGCCTTGCCTGTGCAGGACATGCCCTGGATGCTGCCCAGAGAGGAGAAGGCATCGGTACTTCTGCCCCCATCACACTGGAAGATGATGTATGGATTGGTGCCAACGCTACTGTTTGCGGCGGTGTCACCATTGGTGCTGGCAGCGTCATCGGTGCAGGCAGCGTGGTAACCCATGACATTCCCAGCGGCGTCCTTGCTGCCGGAAATCCCTGCCGGATTTTGCGTCCCATTACAGAAAAAGACCGCCTCACACCTCTGGAAATCACCCCTGACAGAACATAAAATTCTTCTCATTTCCCCTGCCAGCGTTGAAAATACGCCATTGTCATGATAAAATAAAATCTCGGGGTAATTGAAAAGAAAGAAGGCATTGACCCAATGAAAACATTTTCCAAGCAAGCGAAAAAACTGCGGAAATTTTTCCATTCCGCTCCTTTGCCCAGAGCCATATTATGGATTCTGACCCTCGTGTTTCCTATTTATATGACCCTTGTGGCAAACTACATTTCTTTTGGCTCCCGTTCCATGCTGACCACACTCATTACAGCACAGACAGGCGCCTTTCTGCTGGGGCTGCTTCTGGTTTACGGCGTATACTTCACGTTTGTATTTCTGTTCCGCCGCTTTTCCACAGCCGCAGGCATCACAGGATTTTTGTTTATCCTGCTGCCCCTCATTGACCATTTCAAATCCATTATTTTGCAGGATCATTTTTATCCTTGGGATTTGACACTGGCACAGAACGCCGGCAGCTTTACGGAGTTTTTAGGCTCCATTTCATTCCCATGGCAGTATATCCTGCTCTTTGCGGTGACCATCCTTTACTGGCTGTTCCTCCATATGACCCGCCCCATGCTGCCCATCCGCAGCAAAGTGCACTTTGTGGGGGTTCCGGTGCTGGCAGCCCTTCTGGTGGTATTTGTCACCAACACAACGGTGCGGGGATGTTATGAACCCCTTTTCGGTATCGTTGTCAATGAAGAAACCGATCAGGATTATATTTACGACAATTACGGCTTTTTGACCGGCTTTGCCCTGAACTTCGGCACCGTTGACACACTGATGCCTCAGGATTACAGCGAAGAAGTCATGGCAGAAATGTTCGCGCCTTTTGTTCCCACCGAGGAAGAAGACACTTCCGACTTTGAAAATCCTGACGTCATCGTGGTACTGTCCGAAGCCTTTTGGGACCCGACCAAACTGGAAGGCGTGACCTTCTCTGATGATCCGCTGAAAAACTACCGCGCCATTGCGGCAGAACATCCCAGCGGCGAAATGGTATCCTGTACTTTTGGCGGCGGCACCATCCGACCGGAATTTGAAATCCAGTCTGGCATGTCCACCAGCACACTGCCCTCCGGCAACATGCCTTATCAGCAGTATTTAAAGGAAAAAACATTTTCTTACGCACAGCTGTTCAAAAGTCTGGGATACGACACCTTGGGCGTTCATACCTATCAGAAAACATTCTATGAACGTGACCGGGCTTATCCTCTCATGGGCTATGATGATTTTCTGGGTGAAAATGACATGCACGCAGAACTCCATTGGAATAGCGGTCCTTATATCACTGACCAGACCATTGCGGAAGAAATCATCTATCAGTTGGAACAGCCTCACGAAACAGGCTTGTATCTGACAGCCATCACCATGGAAAATCACAGTCTGTATACAGATAAATTTGATTCTTCCGACTGGGACATCAAAGTCAGCGGGGATAACCTGTCTGAACAGGAAGTGATTTCCCTCCAGAACTACGCAAAAGGTGTCAGCGATTCCGATGCGGCACTGGGTATGCTCTATGATTACATCATGCAGAGAGAAAAACCCACAGTACTGCTCTGGTACGGCGACCACCTGCCTACACTGGGGGATAATTTCACACCTTACACATCCACAGGCACCATCCATGCGGATAAAGCCGCAGAATGGACAGACGAGGAAAAATACACCATGTTCTGCACACCTTATGTGATGTTTGCTAACTACGACACCGGCAACGATTATCGTGCGGAAGACCAGCAGGTTTCTCCTTATCTGCTGCCGGCACTGCTCTGCGATTACATCAACGCACCTGCTTGCCTGCAGACCAATTTCCTGCTTCATGTATACGAAACCTGCCCTGTGATGAGTCCTTATTACAATCTTTACACACCCGGAACCACAGAGGAAGAACATGAAGAACTCCAGAAACTCCATCGTTATCTGACTTATGATGAACTCATTGGAGAAAAATATCTGGATAAAATGCAAGGATTTGAATTTTAATCACAAATTATGCAAAAGCACCTGACAGAAAACCTGTCAGGTGCTTTTGTGTTGCGCATTATTTATTTAGGATTGAAGGAAATTGTATCTTAAATCACTTCTTTGATGGAGCGCCAGTGGGGAGCCACTTTTTCCCGTTTTTCCTTGTCCAGCACTTCCACATTGCATTCTTCCAGCTTTTCCTCCGCCTGGTCTTTTTCCTCTGTACGGATTGCCCAGTGGATCAGGAAGGACAAACCTGCTCTCAAAACAATGATGCAGCCAACCAATGCGATTTCAGAAAACTCACGTACGATAACTGTCCGCAGGATTTCGCCGCCCAGCTTGAATTCCAGCGCCATAGCCATAGCACGGCACAGTTTCACGCGGGTATGGGGATCTCCCTTGATATAGTTCACGGTAGCGCGCAGGGCGCCTGCCAGCAATACCAGTACGCCAATCAATTCCAGCAAAATGATGGAATATTCAATCAGTTCTCTCATCAAATGGTGCAGCACTTCTGTCATATAAGCATTTCCTCCTCTTATCGTTCCATTATCTTTTCTTATATAGAATCTTAACAGAATCTTTATGTCATGTAAATAAAAATATTCACTTTTTCAAAATTTCTTGCATATTATCAGAAAACCCTACCATTTTAAAGGGATATTCCCGTGCAAATTGTATGCCATCCCCTGAAAATTCACCAATTCCTTTTTCGTTGTCTGACATGCTATCATTTTTGTTGTTTTTCCAGCATTTTCGCATATGTTTTGCAGTTTTTTCGCTTTTCGAAAAAGGTTCTTTCAAATTCCTTAAGTTAGCTGTAAGTTTCTATTCACAAATTGGACACATTTTCCCTATATACTATAGGAGAAGTCAAAAGGACGCCCCCTTTTACTTCCCGCCTGAGGTGATTTCCCCGAGTTGCCTCAGGCACCCCTTCCCAAAAGCTAATTTCCAAATTATTTGTAAACATAGAACATACCCCTCCCCTTACTCGATGCAGAAACATCGAACATGAAAAGGCTCTCAATGATGAGAGCCTTTTTTCTTGCAAAAAAAGAAATTGCTTGTTACACTGAAGATAATCAATCCGAAAGCGGTGAAAACAATATGACACAAGAATATGAAACCATATTTGCAGAAAATTTTTCTTTCTGGGAGCATCTGACAGAAGATCAAAAAGATATGCTCTGCCGCAGTGCCACACTGGCAACCTATCCCAAAGGGGTCAATCTGCACAACGGCAGTGAAGAATGCGCTGGTCTGCTTTACATCAAATCCGGGCAGCTGCGGGCATATCTGCTTTCTGAAGATGGACGGGAAGTTACCCTTTACCGCCTCTACCCCGGGGATATCTGCATCCTTTCCGCTTCCTGCGTACTGGATGCCATTACCTTTGACGTTTCCGTGGATACGGTAGAAAAGTCAGAAATCCTCACCGTCAGCGCTTCCGCTTTTCATAAGCTGATTACAGAAAATGTCTATGTCGAAGCATGCAGTTATCATATGGCAGCAGACCGTTTTTCCGACGTTATGTGGGCCATGCAGCAAATCCTATTCATGGCCATGGACAAACGGCTGGCAATCTTCCTTACAGACGAAATGGCAAAAACAAAGTCTGATGAAATCCACATGACACAGGAACAGATTGCCAAGTATATGGGCACTGCCAGAGAGGTAGTCACCCGCATGATCAAGTATTTTGCCGAGGAAGGCATTGTGGAAACCTTCCGGGGCGGCATCCGCATTCTGGACAAAAAGAAATTGCGGTCTTATCTGTAAACGAAAAACAGAGCGGTATAAAACCGCTCTGTTTTTATGTTGTAGGAGAATCATTTTGTTGAGGAATGCCACAGGCGCCATTGCATCTGTGCTTCGCCTTACAGATGGTCTGGGTCATGGTTCCCATAGGACAGTATACACACCAGGAACGTGGTTTATACAAAATCATGGTAATGAGTCCCAAGACGGTGGATGTGAGCATCACGCTGTAAAAACCAAAGGCAAACTGCGCGACCCAAGGAGCGACAGCTGTACCATTGTACGCCCAATTCCAAGGCAGTTTGATGGTCCAAAGGAGTGTCACCACTTCTTTCAAATCTCTTGTGCCTTCGAATACCAGATAGGTGCTGAAAAGCATATTAAAAAACATGATAAAAAAGAAAATCAAAAATCCATAACGGAACCATTTGCTCCGCAGGAATTTGGGAATATCTTTTTTCCGGGAAAGCCCCAGTTTGTTGCCCAGCAAATCAAAGAGCTGACCTCTGCCGCAGAATTTATTGCAGTACATTTTATCCCCGCCAAAAATGGCAATGAGCAGAGGAATGAAGAAGCACAGCAGTCCAATCCATGCAAAGAGAATATTGAAAAAACCTAAAATCAAATAAGTCGCGGAAACAATCCATAAATAGTCATACCATTTTTTCTTCTTTGTCATGGTGTCACCTCCTGCATTTCAATAACGGATGCGGGACAGGCCGCAGCGCATCTGCCACAGCCCACACATTTCGCGCTGACATCTGCGTAAAGCCCTTTATAAACAGAAATGGCGCCCACCGGACAGACCTTCACGCAGGTACCGCAGGCAACACATTCTTTGATTTGTACATTTGCTTTTCTTTTCGCCATGATAGTTCCTCCTGTTGTTTGATCTGTAACCAGTATACACCATGGCGTTTTCTTCTTCCGTGATGGAGTCACATAAAAAAACGGATACATCTAAAGCAAATGCCCCTTAAGAAAACATATCAAATATAATCTTATAAAAATAAAAACGCTGAAATCTTCTGTAACATAAAGATTTCAGCGTTTTTTGTTTTCTTGTGAAGATGCTTCAAAATTTATCCGTTTCTTATTTCTCTGCTTAAGCCTTTCGCCAGATAGAAGGCGAGAACAGCATAATCATAGGGAAAATTTCCAGTCGTCCAAAGAGCATGTCCAAACTCAGCACGATTTTGGAAAAGTCCGAGAACAAGGAGAAATTCTCCACAGGGCCTACCAATGATAACCCGGGCCCTACGTTCCCTAAGGTGGTGATGACCGCCGTGATGGACGTGGTAAAGTCATAATTGTCTATGGAGACCAAGATAAAGGAGCCAAAGAGCAACATAATATAGGTGATGAAATATCCTGTTGTGCCTTGGATGGTTTCGTCACTGACGCGCTGGCCTTCCAGTTTGATGATATTGACGGAACGTGGATGAACAATATGCCGGATTTCCCGCAGCGTCAGTTTCAGCAGGATGATAAAACGGGAAACCTTGATACCGCCGCCAGTGGAGCCGCCGCAGGCACCCAGCATGGTCAATACCACCAGAATGGTCTTAGACAGTTCTGGCCATTCTTCGTAGTTTGCTGTAATAAAGCCGGTGGTACTGGTGATGGTTGCTACCTGGAACACCGCATGACGGAATGCGCTTTCCAATGTGGGATACAGGTGCACGATATTGGCAGTGATCACCGCTGTGGAAATCCCCACAATGACCAGATAATACCGCAGTTCTTCGTTTTTGAACACCGCTTTGAAGTCCCGCACCAAAAGCAGGTAAAACATATTGAAGTTGATACTGAACAACAACATGAAAACCGTAATGACATATTCAAAATACGGACTGTTATAAGCAGCGATACTGCTGTTTTTGATGGAGAAACCACCAGTACCCGCTGTGGAGAGGGCGTGGTTGACGCTGTCAAAGAGGGGCATACCGCCTGCAAACAACAGAATCATTTCCAGTATGGTCAATACGATGTAAATGCCATACAGAATTTTTGCTGTGGATTTGATTTTCGGCACCAGCTTGCTGACAACTGGCCCAGGGGCTTCTGCCTTCATCAGATGCATGGAACGGTCATCACCCAGAGGCACAATGGCAAGGACGAATACCAGAATCCCCATACCGCCGATCCAGTGGGTAAAGCTGCGCCAGAACAAAATGCTCATGGGCAGGCCTTCGATTTCCGAAAGAACCGTTGCACCTGTTGTGGTAAAGCCGGATACAGTTTCAAAAAGACAATTGACAATGCCATCAATGGCACCACTCAAATAAAAAGGCATTGCACCGAAAATGGACATCACAATCCAGGAAAGAGCAACAATGACAAAACCTTCTCTGCCATAAATTCTTTTATTCTTCGGTGCGAAATGCTTCATGGCTGTCCCGATGACCAAAAGCAGTATGATGGTAATCAGAAAAGCCCGTAATTCGTTTATTTCCCCTTTATACAACGCAAGCAGCGCCGAAATAGACATGAGCAAGCCTTCTGCCTGCATAATATTGCCTAATATATAGGCCATCATTCTATAGTTCATAATACTTCCTACCCTATCAGTTTCTGCTGGATTTCCCGTAAGTCATTCAAATGACGCCCTGCTGTGACGATGATAACGTTATCACCGATTTCGATGGTGTCATTCCCGCCGGGAATGATGATTTTACCGTCACGGATGATGGTTGCCACCAGCACGTTTTCTTTTGTCTTCAGATTCTTCAGTGGAACGCCTACAACGCCGGATTTTTCTCTTACTTTAAATTCCACCGCTTCTACCTGCTCATTGATGAGATGGTGCAGAGTTTCCACATTGCTGCTGCCCACAGAGTTCTGCATGGCACGGACATAGCGGACAATGTTGTTTGCCGCAATGGCTTTGGGTGAAATAAAGCTGTCGATATCCATTTTATCCAGAATTTCCGTAAAGGAAAGTTTATTGATTTTTACAATGACTTTCGCAACCTTCATTGCTTTGGCGTAAAGCCCAACAATGATGTTTTCTTCGTCCATGCCGGTCAATGTTACCAGCGCGTCTGTTTTTTCCAGACCTTCTTCCTGAAGGACTTCCTTATCTGTACCATCCGCATTGATGATAACCGCTTCCGGCAGCATTTCGCAAAGGTATTCACAGCGGGCTTTGTCCCGTTCGATGATTTTTACCCGAACTTTAATGGAAATCAGTTCCTTTGCCAGATAATAAGCCAAACGGCTGCCACCGATAATCATAACGGTGCGGGCACGGTTACGGAACAGCCCCAGCACACGGAAGAACCGTTCAATCTCAATATGTTCTGCTGTGATATGGATACGGTCGCCGCTATGGAGCACAAAATCCCCGGAAGGAATGATGACTTCATCTTCCCGCTGTACCACACAGATCAGGATTTTTACCTGAAATTCTTTGTATAACGCCCACAGAGGCATGCCGTCCAGTACGCTGTTTTCCGGCACTTTCAAGCCTACCAGTTCCACACGTCCCCTTGCAAAAGGTTCAATCTGCAACGCGGACGGGAAACGCAGCAGACGGGAAATTTCCTGCGCTGCCGCAGATTCCGGGTTAACGGCCATACTCAGCCCCAGTTCTTCTTTCAAAAGGTTAATCTGCGCAAAGTATTCGGGATTACGGACACGAGCAATGGTATGTCTTGCCCCCAGTTTCTTCCCGATCAGACAGCACAGCATGTTTACTTCATCGGCGGAAGTTGCCGCAATGAGCAGATCCGCTTCCGGCACCCCTGCTTCTTTCTGCAGCGCCGCACTGCACCCATTACCTTCCACACAAATAATATCCATGGTATTGCCTGCATTTTCCAATGCGGTGGCGTTGCTGTCTATGATGATGATATCATGACCTTCGGTGGACAGCTGGGCTGCGACTGTACTGCCGACCTTACCGTCCCCTACAATTACAATATGCATAGTATCCTCCCTTGCTCTGCGCCCTGCGCAAAGTTTCCTGTGTTTTCATACATTTGCCACTATCTTAACATCTTCCCCATGCAATTACAAGACAGATTCCGCTAAAAAACCGTCAACGCCTTGTCTTTTGCCGTCTTCCTGTCCAAAAAATCTAAGAAAACAAAGATAGCCGAAATCCCCGACATAAAAGGGTTTCCGGCTATCTTCTTTTTTCCTGAATTGTATGAAGAATATTCCAAAGACATTCCTCGCAGTCCATGATGAAATCTGGAAAACATAATGTTTTCTCAATGGAACCTGCTTTTCATACAGTCTTTTTATTTTCCGATTATTTTTCGTTCTTAGGCAGCAGTACGTACCAAATAGAACCGGAAATGCAAACAGAAGAATATGCCCCTGCCAGAATACCGATCATCATAGGCAGTGCAAATTCTTTCAGTGCAGGCACACCCAATACATAAATTGCCCCAACGGTGAAGAATGTGGTCAGGGATGTATTGATGGAACGAGCCAGTGTCTGACTGATGCTCTTGTTGATTTTTTCCGCTGTCTGGTTTGCGTGGAATGCGCTCTTATTTTCACGGATACGGTCAAAAATAACGATGGTCGCATTGATAGAGTACCCCAGAATGGTCAGCAGAACGACAATGAATGTGTTGTTGACCGGGATACGGAACACTGCGTAAGCTGTCAGAACGATGAGCACGTCGTGAAGCAGCGCGATGATAGCACTGCCGCCGGCGCGGAAATCGTGGAACCGCAGGGAAATATACAGCAGCATTGCCACAGCCGCAATGAGTGTTGCTTTGATGGCTGCTGTCTGCATTTCATGGCTGACAGTACCGCTGACGTCATTGACTTCCCCCATGACTGCGTTGGGATACGCTTCCAAAATAGCATTGGTCAGTGTTTCTCTTGTTGCACTGTCAATGGACTGAATTTTTACGGTTACTTCGTTTGTACCGATGACCTGCTGAATCTGTGGACTATCCTGTCCTGTTACATCTGTGATGAGTTTCTGCAGATCTTCCTGTTCATATTCCTGACCCAGATCCAGGTCGAAAGAGGTACCGCCGGTAAATTCAACGTCATACTGGAAAGCGCCTCTGCCTGCCTGGGCATTGAAGATCATTGCCGCAAAACCGATGATAATGACAATCAAAGAAGCGGCGAAGAATTTTTTTCTGTTTTCTACAATTTTCATCTGCTCCGCCTCCTTACTTACTGCGCATGCCATAATACTTCGGATTGCTGCATCCGCCCTGCATCAAGCCGTTTACGATCAGTCTTGTGATTACCAGAGCTGTAAACATGGAAATGATGATACCCATGATCAATGTGGTTGCAAAACCTTTTACCGTACCGGAACCAAGGAAGAACAGTACCACTGCCGCAATGAGTGTTGTTACGTTACCGTCCAGGATGGCAGGCAGCGCACGGGAGAACCCGTTTTTGATAGCAACACGCAGTGTCTTGCCCTGTACCAGTTCTTCTTTCAGACGTTCAAAGATAACGACATTGGCGTCTACTGCCATACCTACGGAAAGGATGATACCGGCGATACCTGGCAGTGTCAGCGTGATGTTAAAGGCATTGAGCAGAATCAATTCCAGACCTACATAAATGATCAGCGCAAGGTCTGCTGCAAAGCCCAGCACTTTATAAACCACCAGCATGAAGATCAGTACCAGTGCCAGACCGATGGCACCTGCTTTTACGCCTGTTGCCAATGCGTCCGCACCCAGTCTTGCACCTACATTCTTCATCTGGATGACATTCAGGTTAAAAGGCAGAGAGCCGGCACGAATGAGGGATGCCAGTTCTTCGGCGGATTCCCCTGTGAAGTTACCTGTGATGGATGCTTCCCCAGTGGTAATGGCAGACTGTACCATAGGCGCACTGATGACTTCGCCGTCCATAACAATGTAAATGGGTTTGCCGATATTTGCTTCTGTTGCTTCTGCGAAAAGCTGTTTGCCTTCGTCATTGAATTTCAGTGCAACATAAGGTTCTGCATTGCCGCCCTTCTGTGTAGCGCCTACCTGTTTGGTGGCATCGGCTACCATATCACCTGTCAGCAACACTTTGCCTGTTTCATCCACAAAGGACAACTGCGCAGTCTGTCCAATTTCACGAATGGCTTCTTCCGCGTTTTCCACACCGGGAATATCCACACGGATACGATTTGTGCCTTCCTGGGCAACTTCTGCTTCTGTCCAACCGTTCCAGTCCATACGCCCCTGGATCAAAGAAACAGCCGCCTGCATTTCTTCTGCTGTGACATCTTCCTTGTCCGCTTCGTATACGATATACACACCACCACTCAGGTCAAGGCCCTGCTTGATGTTGCCGGCGCTGAGTGTTTTTCCTTCCCCGATCCCCTGGTAGGAAACAAAGCTCAAAGCCGCAGCGATGACAAGCATAATCACCAGCATGATTCTTCCTCTTGCTTTCATCTTTCTCCTCCTGCTTTCCGTCCGTCAAAACTGGCGAAACTGTTTTTTTCCAAAAGAAAGACGGTTCTTCCTTTATTCGCCCCTGAAAAAAGAAAAACCGTTCTTCTTTTATTATTTTGATAGTATAGCACAAAATATGAGAGATGCAAAGATGAAATATCATGAAATGATGTATTTTTCAAGAAATTTTGTGTATGCCCATCAGTCCGCCGGCAGCGCCGCCAGCCAGAGCCACTGCCATCATCCGCCAGAAAGTGGTGTGCAGAGCAAAATCTCCGCTGCCAAAACTGGTGATTACCCACAGCAAAAGACCGTATACCAACCCTGCCAGAAGCCCCCAGATGAGCCCCCGACGTTTGATACATTTCGCCCAGTCAAAGCCAGCAATGCCTGCGGATAATGCCGTACAGCACAGAGCGACAATGGGGATGGTGCTTTCTGCCAGTGACGTATAGGTCAGCACAATGCCATAAGCAATGAAAAAAATGCAGCTCACCGCCAATGCCACTGCCATGCCTTTCAGCAGGCAAAGACCTTTCTTGCCGCCCTGCTCCGTCTGACAGCAGTCCTGTTTTTCCTTTCTGCAAAACTTCAATGGTTTTCACTCCTTTTTCTATATCTGATTTATTTTATGGGACTTTCCCGCCGCTTATGATATACTGATACAAAAGGAAGTGATAACTATGTGCAAAACCATTGATTTACATACCCATTCTTACTGCTCCGACGGCACATTTTCTCCGGAAGGGCTGGTAATCCTTGCCAAAAAGCAGGGCCTTTCCGCCATTGCCCTCACGGACCACGACACCATAGACGGTCTGGAACTGTTTCTGGAAGCAGGAGAAAAGCACGGCGTAGAAACCATCTGCGGTATTGAGTTTGCCGCCCTTTATGAGGGCTTCCACCGCCCAGAAATCCACATTGTCGGCCTTGGCTTTGACCGCCATGACCCCATGCTGCTGGAAAAACTGGAGGAAATCCGCCAGAGCCGTGACGACAGAAACGAACGTATGACAAAACAGCTCACTGCCATCGGTCTGCCTGTTTCTCTGGAAGAAGTTGCTCACAACGCCGGCGGTGAAATCATCACCCGTGCTCATTTTGCCAATGTGCTGCTGGAAAAGAAACTCATCAAAGACCGAAAAGAAGCCTTTTCCAAATATCTTTCTCCCGGCTGCCCCGGCTATGTGGAACGGCAGTTCCTCACACCAAAAGGCTGCATCGAAGCCATCAAAAACGCTGGAGGTGCCGCTGTTCTGGCTCATCCCACTCTTTACGATTTGGATATGACACAAGTGGAAACCCTCTGCAAAGAATTGATTCCCTTTGGTCTGGACGGCATCGAATGCCGCTACTCCACTTATACACCAGCCCAGACAAAAGCCGTGGAAAAAATCGCCCGCACTCTGGGACTTCTCCCTTCCGGCGGCAGTGATTTCCATGGCGAAAACAAGCCGGACATCCGACTGGGCAAAGGCATGGGTAATTTGCAGATTCCCTATACTTACTGGGAAGACCTGCGCACCCGCTGCCGCTGATTTTATCTGAGCCAAAAAAACAGAGCATCTTCATAAGAAAACAAAGAAAGCCAAAATCCTTATCATGACAAAGG
>NZ_CAJMDQ010000036.1 GCF_905212195.1 uncultured Anaerotignum sp.
AAAATATGATTAAGGGAGGAAAAAAATATGATACAAAAAAATAAAACGAAGGAAACTATTACACCTGTACTTATGCCAGCAAGCCTTATGAGCCAAATTTCTGGCATTGGCGAAAACACACTGCGGAAATTAATGGACAGCGGAGAGATTGAATATCTGCCAGTCGGAAATCGTCGTCTGCTTTGTTTGGAAGCCATCTATGATTATTATCAGCGTCATAAAACGCCTGTAAAAGTCACCATCCTACCTTTAGCGGACCTTAATGATTGATGAAAGGTGGCGAATATCATGGCTATTTCTGAACGAACTGTCCAAAACAAAAGAAACAGTACCGGTGAATTAACCGGAAAACCCGGCACTGTCTATGATGTCAATATCAAATATAAGTCAAATGGGGAGCCGAAAACACACGTAAAGAAAGGCTTTCCAACAAAGCGGGAGGCGCAGCAGTATGAAGCGACAATGAAAACAAAGTTGGCTAATCCAACTTACGTTCCACCCACTGCTGCACAACGAAAACAAACCGTGCGGGAATATATGTTGGAATGGCTGGAGCGACATGGTGCTTCAAATCTGCGTCCCAGTACCAAAGCCAGCTACTACAGCCACATGAAAAACCATATCTTTCCTTGTATTGGAGATGTATATCTGGGGCAATTAACGCCTGCCATGCTGGATGATATGTATGCAACAATGGCAGGAAAAGGACTATCTGCAAGTTCCGTCAGATATGCCCATCGTATCATGGGTGTTGCCCTGGAGCATGCCAGAAAATATCATTATATCGAAAGCAATCCAGCCAGAGATACCATCACAAAATTTGGCAAACAAGGCAAAACTCCCGATCCCTATACCATTGAAGAAATGCAGAAACTATTTTCCTGCGCCAGTGGTACTCATTGGGAAATGATTCTGATTTTAGGCGGATTATATGGACTCAGGCTTAGCGAAGCTCTGGGGCTGCGCTGGAGAAATGTAGATCTGGATAAGAAAACCTTTTCCGTAATTGAACAGCTTCCTTTTCAATTACCAGCTTCTGTTACAGAAATTCAGGAAATGGCACCTGTAAAAGCTGGAGAACGCACACTGCCACTGACAGACACCATTCTTCCCTATTTCCGGTGTCATAAAATGCAGCAGGAAAAACAAAAACAACTTCTCGCTGCATCCGGAGAACGGTATTATGATAACGATCTGGTACTGGCAAAACCCAATGGGCTGCCAGAACGGAGGGATCGGGTTTCTGCAAGCTTTGGGCAGTTTCTCCGGCACCAGGAAATGCGGCATATCCGCTTCCACGATTTGAGACATTCTGCAGCAACCAACATGCATCAGCAAAGCGGTGATTTCTACACTGTTGGGCAAATTCTTGGGCATAGCAGTTTGAAAGGCGTTGGGATTCAATTAGGTATTTCCAACAATCTGGAATCTGTTACAGAACAGTATATCGATGTGAGAATGGATCGAAAACTGCTTCTGCTGGAAAATTATCATAAGGCTGTACTGGGAGGATAAGAGAACCCCCCTGTTTGGATATAGAATCCAAACAGGGGGTTCAAAATTTGCAGAACAAAATATATTTTTTTGCGTTGCTTATGAAATTACACTACTCTCAAACCACGTTTCTTGTTTTCTTGACCGTGTTGTTGTTTCAGTACCTTATGAAATTACACTACTCTCAAACGAAATCATCAACCAGATCATTTTCTTTGAAGTTTCAGTACCTTATGAAATTACACTACTCTCAAACATCAGTAAGTATCACTTGGACGCAGAAGAGTTTCAGTACCTTATGAAATTACACTACTCTCAAACCCCCGGGGATACTTTTTGTCAGTTCCATTAGTTTCAGTACCTTATGAAATTACACTACTCTCAAACCAGGTCTGTCATGTCTACTTGGTCTACAAGTTTCAGTACCTTATGAAATTACACTACTCTCAAACCTCAAATTTCAAATCCAGATTCTCACCAAGTAAACCATACCCACTACACAGTATGGGGCAACTCCATAAAGCTCACTTTGAATCTACCGCAAAAACACTGATTTGTCAACGATTTCGCACAAATCCTTATCTATAATGGAAATCTGTTCAACCGAAACAGAAGCAGGGACAGAACTTTCCAACATTAGCAGTGGTATCTGATGCAAAGCTGCTGATTCCAAAAATGGAGCCAGTTCTTCTGGCGTAAAATATACATGCAGGTTTGTCAGCACAAAGCACTGTATGCCCAAATATTTCTGGCATAACTGCAAAAAGAGCAGCAGATTCTCCAACTCCCCTTCCTGTTCTTCGTATCTTGGTGTGAAGGCCAGTAATTTCAGCCAGGAAGCAGCGGAAATCTCATCAGAAAAGGAAAAAGTAAATTCCGTTTCCGCAGACAGTCTTTCTGCAAAAGCCATCAAATGTGTCTGTAGCTCCAGCAATTCCTGATACATCTTTTCATTGGCAATGCTCTCTAACTCCGCATTTGTCTTTGTCAGTAATTTTTTATCCTGTAAAGGCAACCGCAGCGGATCAGGCAAAAACATTCCTTTTTTTGCAAAGGAAAAAGGCTTATAATCTTTTGAAAAAACAAAATAGACTTCTTCCGTTTCATATTGAAACGCATCACACACCTGACGAAATAACTTTTTGTTTTCTAAAACCAAAAGCTGTATGGGATTTTCTCCAAAATAAATCGGTTCAGATAAAAAAGAAAACGCTGCTCTCATAGTATCAAAATCCTTTCATCAGAACAAACTACCTGACTGGTCCATTCCCCTGTGATCATTTCCATTTTTTGAAATTGTTTTTCCGTAATGGTCAACATCTGCACCAATCCTGCTGCCGGTTTATGACGGCGAACCTGTTCACAGATACTCTGGGCAGCAGTCTGATTCAACGCTAATTTTACATAAACAGATTCCTGCATCATCAAAAAACCACTTTTGATTAAAAACTTTCGAAAACGTATATACTCCCGCCGTTCTGAATCTGATAGTACGGGAAGATCAAATAATACCATCACTCTCATAAATCTATAACTCATCTTTCATAAACCGAATCTGGGCAATATCCTTTTCTTCCAATGCCCGAAAAATACTTTGACAATATACCTTAATCGCATTCATGCAACTTTGCTTTCGTTCATCAATCATCACATCCTGATACAGCACTTCCAGCATTTGGCGCTTCTCGTCTTTTCCAAAATCTTTTGGTTCCATTTGAAATACCATTGCGTCTACTAAGGGACGAAATGGTTCCATAAGGTCACAACTGAGATTGAATGAATTAAACATGTTATCATGAAACAAGCCCAATTCCGTATGATAACCACAGGCTACCACTTCTCGATTGAAGCAGGACAACAGCAGACTGTATCCATAATTCAAAGCAGCATTCACCGGATTTTCCTGTGCTCTGGAAAAAGATTTTCCAAAAAGTGCATTAAAATATACTTTTGCTGCATGACCTTCTCGATTGGTTGTATCCTTCCAGGAAATATCCGAAAGATAGCTATCCAATATAGCTGCCTGCGGAAAATCGTAACGGACAAGCAAATTCCGTTGATTTTTTATTTTTTCCGTTACGATTTCCGTCCAAACAGCTTCTTTGTAGAAAGGGTCCCATTGTATCTGTTTTTTCCATTTCAGACTACAGTCATGGCTCCCATAATAGGGAATCAATTCCGCTTCAGGATTCCGTTTGCTATCACAAAAAATGACTTTCACCTTCTGTTGCATCAGCGCACTCAGAAGTGCCGCAGTTAAGCTGGTAGCTGTATTTTCTATCATTAAAACGGAAATTTCACTGATATGTACTTTGATGGTAGCCGTCACATCACGTACCACCAGATATCCCATACTGAAATCCAATTTTGATGGTTTCGTAATAACAACCGTTCTCCAGCTCATACTGCGTACCTCCTTCACTCAATGGAGCAGATCGATCTCTTTTTCATAAAGGCCTGTGACAGATTGATGAACCAAGCATATAGACGAAATTCCTTTGATGCCCAAAAGGTTCGCTCCATAAGTAGTAGCACCTGTCTGTCCTGATTCTCCAACTAATCTCAAATCACCTGTCATCACATTGGCATGTAAAATCTTCAAAATCTCTGCTATCACATAGCCTTGCTGTAACAAAGTTAATTTTTCAAATTTCTCCTGGCTCTTCATCAATTTTTCTCCCAATGATGCAAACTTTTTGCCAAAAATCGTATAAACCATCTTTTCACAAAGAGAATGGTATAGATTCAAATTTTCTTCCAAAGTAACCTTATCAAAAGAATTCGGCTCCTTACGTTTTTCCACTATCTTCAAAAGTTTTTTCACATAAACTTCCTGCTGATAAGATAGTACCAACTGTATTCCCGGTTTATATGTGATAACCTTTCCTCCATTCGATTTACCACTTATATGTGCCCTGAATCCGTCAAAGGACAGACAGGCGCCATACTTGATGCAGGGGATCACAATTCTGGGATTTTTCAGTTCTGCATACTTTTTCATGTATGCAACAGGATCTTCTTCGTATTCCCGCAAAAGATACAAATCCACAGGGACTAATTTTCTTCCTGCTTTTCCTTTCTTTTCTTCGTATTCTACCAAAGCAAAGAACGTAGAACTCGGACGATTATAAGCACCATACTTTTCTGTATCCCCACGAACACCTTTTTTCAAAGAAACCTGCCCTTTTCCTTTTTTCAGTGGATTTTGATCAAAAAGCCCACCCTTTTGACAAAAAGCATACCGTGTGTAGCGGATATTGTTTTTTGCCATGGTTTTCTTTACGATTCCCATGGACATATCATTGTCTGCTACCCAAGCATTTTCGATATTATACTGGAACATCCGATTCAAGCTGTACTTACTTGCTTGCAGCCCTTTAATGAAATTCGCCCGGTTATGGGTAAATTTTTCATTATAGACGTTCCCAACCACAATATTCAGATAGGCATCCTTCGCATGGTGGAAATCATTGACTTCCCTGCATTTGAGCATGTCATATTCATGACGGAAGTCTGAAACTTGTCCTGCTTTGACGTATACAATTTCTGTCCCGAATCTTTCATAGATCTGACGCAGCAGGGTTGCAACAGCCTTTACGGATTGTCCAGTTTCTACCACCTGACGTTGGATAAAATCAGATAATTCTTCATCTGTCAGTGGATATGGACGTGTCAGACGTTCAAATTTTTTCTTACTGATCAGTCCTTTTTCCAGTAAAATATGCCAGAATCCCATTTGTTTGGTACGTACATCTTCGGGAAGGGGATAGATATTATCTTTTTTGGCATTTACTTCTTTTTTTACCAAGACACGATTATCCAAACTATCATCTTTTACTTTAGATTGCGGGAAAATATGATCGATGTCGTAAACATTGCGATCGAAAAGCTGTTCTAATGGGATGTCATCTCCTGTATACATACATTTTCCCATCTGTGTGAAATACAGATACAGGGCATCTCTACGGAAATCTTCATCAGAAGTATATGTTTTCTGCAAAGCTTCATAAAGTTCTGGCGCTTCCTTTTTACAAGATTCGTATAGTGCCAAAAGTTTATTTCTTCTGGAATCAGTACGTTTTTTCTCCTGAGGTCCTCTTGTGACTTCTACAAAAATCTTTTTGGGTGCATCCCCTTGGATTTTTACCAGTTCTTGCACAATTTGCATAGCCTGATAAATGGGACGTTTTATTTTTGGTGATACATAAAGGTTTTCCACCATTTCACGCATGGATTGACTTTCCTCGGTAACAGTCATTTCTTTTAAACGCTTACCAAAACCATATTTAGATCCCAAAAGCATCATCAGATTATCGTTGGTTTCCCAAAGGGCAGTGATGATATTAAAGATTTCTCCGCTTTCAGGATCAACGCTTTCTACATTAGTCAAAAATGCTTTTGATAAAGCACCCCATCCTGTATACTTCAATCTGCTTATGCTTCGTATCTCGTCTGTATCCAGTTTTTCTCCATATTTTGCAGTCAGTCTTTTTTGCAGCAAACGTCTATCATCACCAAAAATAGTAATGGCAGCAATCACATCTTCTTTTTCTTCCAATGTAAGTTCAAAAGGTTCCAGATCCAAATATGACTTCATATTTGCCTTGAAATCTCCATCAAATCCCGTAATGGTTTCAGCCTGTATTCCCTTTGCCTTAAAATAATCTGCAAGCATTTTGTGGGTTACTTTTTTGCGTGTCAGAAATAATGTATTGAAAATATCCTGTTTGCACGCAACAGAAATTTTCTCCCCATTGATTTTGAGATTATTGAGTTCATTTAATACCATATAACGGCTATACAAGATAGATTGTTTCGGCAACACGTCTTCCTGTGGTAAATAAGTACATTTACTGGTTAAGTTTTGAATAAAGGCTTCTGCAGATGCTTCAATATCAACCTTCTGATGGAAGTTCCATGGATAAATTTTACCTGTCTGGCGAACAATCCACGCTTTGTCACTATGTTGATTCAAAGGTCCTACATAGTAAGGAATGCGATAATCAAATATAGCCAATATTTTTTCAGAAACAGTCATTCCTTCTTCGTCTTTTTCCTGTAAAAACGGCAAATAAGCTTCTGCATTCTTCAATATTGCAACCAGTTCTGCACGATGAATCTGCATAGGAATCACACCATTCTCCTTTGTGATTTGCTTTGGCATAAATGTGCCATTCTCTATCCTTTCACGCATTTTCTGATCTTCCGGATCATCAGAAAATGGCAATATTTTTTTCAAATATCCACAGAAATCCTCTTGTGTGCAACGATTTTCCAAAACTCCGGTTTTTCCATTCTTCTTAATTTTGCCAGCATATGCAACATAGTTATTTAATCCGCTTTTACTTTTTCTAAAAATTTCAGATTTCTTTGCCGGACAGTGTAAAGACACAAATTTTTTCAGCCATCTTAAATCGGCTTGATGTGTTTCATAGGTTTTTACTTTTGCATAAGAAATGTATTGCTCTCCTTGCAGAATATCAGCTAAAACAGCCCAGTCATAAATCGCTTTCAGCTTTTCCAATAATTCAAATTTTTCACCAAGAAGATTTTGTAACTCTGCAGCTTTTTCTTCAAACTTATCACTAAAAGAAATAGATTTGTATTCTGTATCATTCCAGGTATCTTCTTGGAAAATATCAGCTAATTTTACAGAAGAACCAGCCATTAAAGACAATATTGCTGCCATTTGTGGATTGGTTTTCTTTTTGATTTCACATAATTGTAAAATTGCGTCTGTCTTTTTCTTTTTCCCCAGCAATGTATTCAACAAAACATCAGATAGTTCTTTTTCATCCGTGCAGTGTAATTCCAAATCGTAATTATCTGCCAAATACCCAACCAATTCATAAAATACTTTTTCGAAAGAGGATATCTCACCAATCGTCAGGTTTTCAAATAAAAAATGACCTCGATTTTTTATAATATGATGTAATGCCAGAAAAACAATTCTGACATCATACTTCTTTTTATTCTCCAATATAGATTTTCGCAAATGATAAATAGATGGAAACTCCTTATGAAATTCCTTGTCTGTATATAAGCGATCTGCAAATAACGCATATGGAACTTCTTCTGTTTTATCCTGCATGTACAAATTGCTTTCTCTTAAACGCCGAAAGAAAGCCGGATCTATACTTGAGATTTCCTTATCAAAAAGGATTTCTAATAACTTCAAGCGCTCTTTTCTACGTTCTGTGCGTCTACGACCAGCACGAAATGTCCTTCGTTCCTCAGCTGTATCGCTTTCTTCAAACAAACGAATCCCCCACATAGCATTTCCTCTATATTTTGGAATCGTATATTCCATGTTGGTTACAGCCCAACCAACAGAGTTCGTACCAATGTCCAGCCCTATATAATATGGCTTCATAAAAGTCCCCCTCTTCACATTGACAAATATAACAGTATCTGCTATGATGTTATCAATCTCAGTACCTTATGAGATTACACTACGAGTTCAAATAAAGATTTATCCAAATCGTTGTGGAAACACAACATCACAGTGTGTGGTGCAAAAGACTTGCTTTGCAAGTCTTTTTTGTTTATAATTTTACTATATCATTGTGTGAAAATGAAAACAATTCATATTTTCATAAAACATCGTCTATCTAATTAATTCTGTAATTTAATTATTTTCCTCTACATATCACCACACTAAATTCCATACCCCTTTACAGCCCTTCGGCACCATTTGGGCACCACATCACTCATTTTTTTGAATATCATCTTATAACGGTTTTTTTCATACTTTTCCAAATTTCAGAAAAAAAGTAATAGTCATATTGTTATTTCAAACATAAAAAACCCCGCTGAAACACTTGATTTCAGCGGGGTTTTTAGCGGAAGCGGTGGGATTCGAACCCACGTGCCCTTGCGGACAACTTGATTTCGAGTCAAGCTCGTTACGACCACTTCGATACGCTTCCATTTATAAATATTCAATTATTTAGCATTTTCAATATGATTTCGAGTCAGCCTCGTTATGACCACTTCGGTACGTCTCCAAAATAATCATCTTTACAGAATTGCCTATATAGTATCCCAGCCGGCAATTAAAATTGCAATCTTTTTTCCACAAATCTACATTCTTTTCCCTTCAAATCGAACATTCTTTCCCCTTCTCCCCTTGACACTCCCTTGGAATTTCTGTAAAGTAGAGAAGATGAGCATATAAAAAATAGGATTCTTTCCTATTATAATATAGAAACAGGTGAAACGATGCAATCGAATCAAAATTCTAACTATAATAATGAGAGTATTACCTCTTTGAAAGGTGCTGACCGTGTCCGTCTGCGTCCCGGGGTTATTTTCGGATCTGATGGACTGGAAGGCTGTGAACACGCTGTCTTCGAAATCCTCTCCAACTCCATCGATGAAGCGAGAGAAGGCTTTGGCAGTAAAATCGAGGTAGTGCGTTACAAAGACCAATCTATTCTCGTAAAAGACTATGGCCGTGGTATTCCCGTTGACTACAATCCCAAAGAAGAACGGTATAACTGGGAACTGGTTTTCTGCGAACTTTATGCAGGCGGCAAATACCAGAACAATTCAGGCGAAAACTACGAATTCAGTTTGGGGCTGAATGGTCTGGGTACTTGTGCCACACAGTATGCCTCTGCTTATATGGATGCAACCATCTACCGTGACGGTATGCGTTACGATTTGCACTTTGAAAAAGGCGAAAACATTGGCGGTCTGGTAAAAGAACCCACTCACAAACGTGTCACAGGCACACAAATTCGCTGGCTGCCTGACCGTGATGTATTCACAGACATTGCCATTCCCCTTTCCTATTTTCAGGATATTCTGCGCAGACAGGCCATTGTCAATGCTGGTCTGACTTTTGAGCTTTTCGATGAAGAAAGCGGCGAAACATTTACCTATTACTATGAAAACGGTATCCGGGACTATCTGGCAGAACTTGCTGGCAACACTTCTTTGACAGACGTTCACTATCTCCAGACAGAAACCAGAGGCCGTGACCGCGAGGACAAACCGGAATACAAGCTGAAATTTGAAGCTGCTTTCTGTTTCAATAATCAGATCAATCTGCTGGAATACTACCACAACTCCAGTTTTCTGGAATACGGCGGTGCACCTGACAAAGCAGTGAAAAGTGCTTTTGTTTCCGCTATCGACAAATATCTGAAAACAAATAATCTGTATAAAAAAGACGAGAAAAAGATCACATTCTCTGACATTGAAGACAGTTTGATTTTGGTCATCAACTCTTTTTCTACCATCACAAGTTATGAAAATCAGACCAAAAAATCTATTACAAACAAATTTATCCAGGATGCCATGACAGATTTCTTCCGGGAACAGCTGGAAATCTATTTTATCGAAAACAAAATGGATGCGGATAAAATTGCAAACCAAGTGCTGGCAAACAAACGCAGCCGAGAAACAGCAGAAAAAACCCGCGTTTCTATCCGCAAAAAGCTGACTGGCTCTCTGGATATGAACAACCGTGTAGAAAAATTCGTCAACTGTCGTACCAAAGACGTCAGCCGTCGTGAAATTTACATTGTAGAAGGTGACTCCGCTTTGGGTTCCTGTAAACAGGGACGCGACGCGGAATTCCAGGCAATCATTCCCATTCGTGGCAAGATTTTGAACTGTTTGAAAGCAGACTACAACAAAATTTTCAACAGCGACATCATCACAGATCTTTTGAAAGTGCTTGGCTGTGGCGTGGAAATCAAATCCAAGCACAACACAGGTCTAAATTCCTTTGACATCAATCAGCTTCGCTGGAGCAAGATTATTCTCTGTACTGATGCGGACGTGGACGGATTCCAGATTCGTACCCTGCTTTTGACCATGCTGTATCGTCTGGTACCAACGCTCATTGAGGAAAAGAAAGTATACATTGCCGAATCCCCTCTTTATGAGATTGTCAACGGCAAAGACACTTACTTCGCATACTCTGACGCGGAAAAAGCAAACATCGTCAGCAAGCTAAAGGGAAAAGTAAAAATCAACCGCTCCAAAGGGTTAGGTGAAAACCAGCCGGAAATGATGTGGGAAACTACTATGAATCCTGAAACCAGACGCTTGATTCTGGTAACACCTGACGATGTGCAGCGTACACAGGAAATGTTTGAACTTCTACTGGGTGAAAATCTGGCAGGACGAAAAGAATTTATTGCCGAAGAAGGCTACAAATATCTGGATTTAACAGATATCAGCTAAGAAAGGTAAGATTGTTATGGCAAGAAAGAAAAAAACAGTCATTGAACGAAAAGATAATTTCATACAGGAGCAGCCCATCACCCAGACACTGGAACAGAACTACATGCCCTACGCCATGAGTGTCATTGTTTCCCGTGCCATTCCTGAAATTGATGGGTTCAAACCCTCTCACCGGAAACTCCTTTACACCATGTACCACATGGGGCTTTTACGGGGCGAACGTACAAAATCCACCAATGTAGTTGGTCAGACCATGAAACTGAACCCTCATGGGGATGCTGCCATTTACGAAACATTGGTACGTCTCACAGAAGGCAACGGCGCACTGCTGACACCTTTTGTGGATTCCAAAGGGAATTTCGGGAAACAGTATTCCCGTGACATGGCTTATGCCGCTTCCCGTTACACAGAAGTGAAACTGGCACCCATTTGTCAGGAAGTTTTCGCAGACATTGACAAAAACACTGTCGAATTCGTGGACAACTATGACGGCTCCATGCAGGAACCTGTTTTACTACCTACTACATTTCCCAATATTCTGGCAAATCCTAACATTGGGATTGCTGTTGGTATGGCAAGCTCTATTTGCAGTTTTAACTTAGCGGAACTTTGCGAAGCTACCGCTGCTTACATCAAAGATAATTCCATTGATCTTTGCGATGTGCTTCCTGCTCCCGATTTTTCCACAGGCGGACAGTTGATATACAACCGTTCCTCTTTGGAACAGATTTACCGCACTGGTCGTGGCAGTTTGAAACTTCGTGCAAAATACCGCTATGACAAAGATGCCAACTGCATCGAAATTTATGAAATCCCCTACACTACCAATCTGGAAGTCATCATTGACAAAATCATTGCATTGGTAAAAGGCGGAAAAATCCGTGATATTTCTGATATTCGTGATGAAACCGACCTGAATGGTCTGAAAATTACCATCGACATCAAAAAAGGCACCAATCCTGATTTACTCATGCATAAGCTCTATGCCATGACGCCGCTTTCCGATAGTTTCAGCTGCAACTTCAACGTATTGATTCAAGGGAAACCCATGACTTTAGGCGTTGGCGGCATTTTGCAGCACTGGACAGAATTCCGTATGGAATCCATCCGCAAACAGCTGGCTTTTGATATCCAGAAAAAACAGGAAAAATACCACCTCTTGCAAGGTCTTGCGGAAATTCTGCTGGATATTGACAAAGCCATTTCCATCATCCGCCATACAGAACTGGAATCTATGGTTGTGCCCAATCTGATGGAAGGCTTCTCCATTGACGAAGTACAGGCGGACTATATTGCGGAAATGAAACTGCGTAACATCAACAAGGAATATATCCTCAAACGTACGCAGGAAATGAAAACTCTGGAAAATGAAATTGCAGATTTGAAAGCAACATTAGAAAGCAACACCAAAATCAAAAATCTGATCTGTCGTCAGCTGAAAGCCGTTGCAAAAAAATACGGCAAACCTCGTCTGACAGAAATCATTCAGGAAGAAGAAATTGTGACTCCCACCAAAGATGATTTCATTGAAGATTATGGTGTACGCCTGTTCCTGACAGAACAGAACTATTTCAAAAAAATCCCTCTGATTTCCCTGCGTTCTGCCGGTGAACAGAAAGTCAAGGATGACGACTATATCATGCAGGAACTGGAAAGCACCAACCGCGGAGAAATGCTGTTCTTCTCCAATCAGTTCAACGTTTACAAAATGAAGCTCAGCGACATTCCCGACAGTAAAGCAAGCTCCATGGGGGAATATCTCCAGAACCTTCTGGGTATGGATGCAGAAGAAAAAATCCTTTATATGACTGTCACACAGGATTACAGCGGTTTTATGGTATTTTTCTTTGAAAACGGGAAAGGTGCAAAGGTACATCTTTCTGCTTATGCCACCAAAGCAAATAGACGAAAACTGGTCAATGCCTACTCCGCTCGTTCTCCACTGGTATATATGGAAAAACTAGATGCGGATGCAGATTTCCTGCTTATGCGCAACCACGACAAAGCCACACTGCTGAACACAGAACTGATTCCAGCAAATGCTTCCAAAAGCGCATCTGGTGTGCAGCTTTATACCCTCAAGAAAAACAGCAGCATCACCAAAGTCTGCCCTGCGGCTGAGTTCCAGACAGACAATCCAGAATACTATCGAACACGAAAAATTCCAACAACAGGACATTTCATTCAGGAAAAAGACAAAACTTCCAATGATGTTCCCGGTCAGATGGAATTATAAATTATTACAAAAAAAGGATTTCTTTCCTCGAAAGAAATCCTTTTTTCTTGTGAAATGTTCCACTTTTCTTTTCCTTCCGTCGCCTTTCATTGACTTATCTTTCACAATGGTGTTATAATGCTTTTAGGGTTTTTTATTAAAATTTCATTTGAAAGCAAAATCAGGGATTATCACAGAAAGAAGGATGCAACATGTACAGAACCCTTTATGGCCCTCAGGGTGCACACATCAATCTGGACGGCAGAGAAATCATCAATATGGCCTCCAACAACTATCTGGGTCTGGCTAATGACCCCGATCTGGTAGCCGCAGCAAAGGAAGCCATTGACAAATATGGTGTTGGCCCCAGTGCCAGCAGAAACATTGTCGGTAACTTCGCAATCCATGATGAACTGGAAGAAGCACTGGCAAAATTCAAAGGCGTGGAAGCTGTTCTGGTATTCAACAGCGGCGTAGCTGCAAACACAGGCGTTATTCCTGTACTGGTAGGCAAAGGCGATACCATTTACAGTGACGAACTGAACCACGGCAGCATCATCGACGGTTGCCGTCTGTCCCGCGCAAACGTAAAAGTATATCCTCACATGGATCTGGCAAAACTGGAAGAAATGCTGAAAGAACCCACAGAAGGCAAAAAACTGCTGGTTGCTGACGCAGTATTCAGCATGGACGGTGATCTGGCTCCCCTGCCCGAAATGGCAGCTCTGGCTGAAAAATACGGCGCTATGTTCATGGTTGACGATGCGCACGGTGACGGCGTAATGGGCCCTTACGGCAAAGGTACTGTTGAACACTTTGGTCTGCGTGACAAAGTAACTGTAGAAACAGGTTCCCTGTCTAAAGCTTTCGGTGCAGCCGGCGGTTTTGTAGCAGGTACCAAAGAATTCATCGAAGAACTGCGTCCCAAGGCTCGTAGCTTCATCTTCACCGCTTCTCCTCTGGCTCCCTGCCTGACAGCAGCAGCACTGGCTGCCATCAACAAAATTGCTGATGACGACACACTGGTAAAACGTCTGTGGGAAAACAGAGAATATTTCGCAAAACGTATGGAAGAAGCAGGTCTGAACACAGGCTCCACTGTAACACCTGTTATCCCCGTTATCGTTGGCGATGCAGAAAAAGCAGAAGAACTGAGTGCTCGTCTGTATGAAAAAGGCGTTTACGCACAGGCAATCAAATTCCCTGTTGTACCTAGAGGTACCGCTCGTCTGCGTGTTATGATTTCCGCAGCACACACCAGAGAAGATCTGGAAAAAGCTGCTGATGCCATCATCGAAATCACAAAAGAAATGGGCATCATCTAATTTTGATACCACTCCCCCGCTGCTCTTGCAGCGGGGTTTTTCTTTTTTCAAAGCATATAAAAAGCCTCATGGAATCAAAGTCCCATGAGGCTTTCTTTTTATAAGCAGTCTACAAATTCATTACTGCTGCTGTTCCATTTTTTTGTATTTTTCATTGAGGGCTGCACCCACTTCTGCTTTATTCCGTTTATCAAACAGCATATGATACAGCACTACAACCATCAGGATAATACCCATGTAACCACTGAAAGGATAGATGGTATTTACCAGAACTTTGAAGTCTGTCATGCCCAGGAAGAAAGCGATCACTGTCAGGATCAGGGCAACTACCATGAATTTCTTTGTTTTTTCCTGTGCGAACTGGCTGGTTACGCCCCACAGCATAGGAACTGCTGTTGTATAGATACCGCAGATCAGGATTACAGAGAATACAACACCAACTGCACGATGGATATTGTCTGCCAGTACCAGAGAAGGTACCGCTTTGTCATAAACGCTTTCGATATTTACCAGCAGACCCAGGTTCATGCACAGGATTGCCAGACCGAAGAGTACGCCGCCCAGCAGACCGCCATACAGAGCTTCTTTGCTGCTGTTTGCACTAGCACCGATACCTGCAGAGAAGATCAATACGGCAATGGCATTGAAACCAGGATACAGGATACTGGAGAAGAGCCAGCCACCGCTGTTCTTTGTGATTTCCAATGTAGGAATAACTTCTGCAGCATGGCCAAGTCCGCTTGCATTGCTCAGGAAGCTGATCAGACCAACGCCTACTGAGAAGACGATGATAACTGTACCAAGGCTGCCCAGAATGTCTGTCAGTTTATGCAGACCCAGGATAACTGTAAAGAAGGCTGCCAGTGTCATGCCAACACGTCCTACATAAGGATTGATTCCATAGTATTCTGCCAATGTAGCACCTGCACCGGAAATCATAATAACGAAGATCGCATACAGGAATGCCTGGAACAGAATTTCGAAAATCTTACCAACTGTATGACCAAAATAAAAACGTACAATTGCGCCGGGAACTTTCAGCTGCAGCTCTTTCCCGTGCCTCATAAACATACCGCCTGCCCAAGCAAAGACTACCATTGTTACGATACTGCCCAGGATACTCATAATCCCCTGCGCTGTAAAGAACTGCATAATCTCCTGCCCTGTTGCAAAGCCTGAACCGATGGCGCATGCCACATATGCGCCGGCAAATTTTACGACATTTGCCATACTCACCTTGTTTTCCATACCTTGTTCCCCTTTCTCTTTTGCATTTTCCAGATTCCTCTTTTGAAACCAGAATTGTATCGATTTAAGTACAATAAATCGAATATGGAAGATTGTACCATATTGTCCTGTTTTTTGTAAAGAAATAGATTACACAATTTTTTCCATGTTTATGCAAAACCTTCCCATCTTTTTTCACAATAATAATTTGCTTTTTTCACCTGTTTTTTTATTATTTCTGCCATTGTCAAAAAATCATATTGATGATACAGTATTGAGCAAGATTTATTTTTATACGTTGTATCTAATAAAAAACATACAAAAGATAGGGGTGTAGCAACTATGAACACAGAAAAATGTACTTCATGGGTAGAAAGAGATAAGAAGGTTATGGCACCTACGCAGCATCTTTCTTACTTTCCACTGGTTGTAGAAAGCGGTAAAGACTCTATTATCCGCGATCTGGATGGCAATGAATACATCGACTTCCTTAGCAGCGCTTCTTCCTTAAACCTTGGTACATGCAATGACCATGTAAAAGCTGCTGTACAGGAACAGCTGAAAAAATATTCACAGTATACCATTGCTTATACATATAATATCCCTGCCATTGAATATGCAGAACGTCTTGTCAGCACATATCCTGGCGGTGTAAAAGCAAAAATCCTCTTTGGTAACTGTGGTTCTGACGGCAACGACGCAGCTGTAAAATTCGCCAGAGCATTTACCGGGCGCACCAAAATCATCACATTCATCAATGGTTATCATGGCAATACCTACGGTTCTTCTTCCATGACAACTGTAACAACCCGTATGAGAAAGAAAATGGGACCTTTCCTGCCGGAAATCTATCCTTTCCCCTTCTTCGGGTCTGATACACCAGATGATGTATGCGAAAAAGAATGTCTGAAAGAAATGCAGCGTGCTTTTGATACTTATCTGCCTGCAGACGATGTGGCAGCAGTGATCATCGAACCTGTACAGGGTGACGGCGGTCTGATCCCCGCACATCCTATCTTCATGAAAAAACTGTATGAACTTTGCCAGAAACACGGCATTCTGTTTATTTCTGAAGAAGTACAGCAGGCTTTCTACCGTACCGGTAAAATGTATGGTATCGAACATTATGACATCGTACCTGACGGCATCATCCTGGGCAAATCTGTTGGTGCAGGTTTGACATTAGGTGCTTTCATGGCAAGAGATGAAATCATGGACTGCCTGCCTGCTCCTGCCCATCTGTTCACACTGGGCGGCAACGCATTGGCATGTTCCGCTGGTATCGCAGCCTTTGACTATATGCATACAGAAGAATTCCAGAATATCCTGAAAACAAACTGCGAAATTCTGCAGGAATCCTTCGCAATGCTGAAAGAAAAACATGGCGATATCATCAGCACAACCAATGGTTTGGGCATGTCCTGCGGTATCGGCATCGTAAAAACAAATGCTGATGGCACCAAAGAACCAGATCTGAACGGTACTTTCAAGATCCTCTACCGTGCTTATGAAAAAGGTCTGCTGGTAATCTCCGTTGCTGGCAATATCCTGAGAATTCAGCCGCCTCTGAACATCGACCACGATCTGTTCCGCAAAGCTTTTGCAATCCTGGATGAAGCTATGGCTGATTACGAAGCAGGCAATATCCCTGATGACGTACTGCAGTTCCAGAATGGCTGGTAAAATTGATATTACAAGAGAGAAGCAATTCACGCTTCTCTCTTTTTCTTGCTCACAAGGCTTCTGAAAAGCTTTCTAAACCGCCTCCGCTATCTTCGCCTTTCCCTTTCCTGGCACCTACTTTTCTTCCTATTTTCTCGCAAAAAACACCAAAATAACGCACAGAGAAAGAACGCTATAAAATCCTTTTGCAGCCTGCAAAATAAGCTGTGAATCCCTCTCATTTGCAAAAGATAGTAAAGTTGGCCGCTCCAAAAGCATCGTCATTTTCACCCGTTTTTTTGAAAACATCATTTTATGCTGATACTTTTTTGCAGTTTTTCCCCCTCTTTTCTGACATTTCCATTGTAATGACGCCTGAAAGCCTTTTTCTTCTGCAATAAATCCGTATCAGCTACATACAAATTGCAGTAGAAATTCCACTTGAACCATATCTCATCCGTCACTTTTTAAAGTTGAAGCCCTTTTTTGCACAAAAAAATTGGATACCAGTATCCAGTATCCAATCTTTTTACGGAAAATGACCATTTTCTTTTGTGCAATTTTTTGTACAAATTATTCGCTAAATTCCACTTTTTGCCTTGTTGTATGACAATAAGTACATTTTCTTATTTTTTGTGCTGCATAATTTCGATGACTTTCATATCGACATCAGCCAAACCTTCGTGAGAAAGTTTCATCAGGTTTTTGGTTGTATCTTCTACTGCAGTGCTGATGATACCATCTGTTGCCTGTACAATGGAGTTATCCATAGCATACAGTGCTGCATAAACAGCTTCGCCTGCGCAGATTGACAGTTTTAACGCACAACCACCTTTTGCACCGTCACAGAACATACCTGCTACACCGCCCATCATGTTCTGTACTGCACCGGAAATCTGTTCCAGATTGCCGCCCATCATATATGTGATAGCTGCTGCGGAACCGGAACCTGCCAGTGTTGCGCCACAGATAGGAGAAAGTCTGCCCACATGTTTTTTCATATACATAATGATCAGCATACCCAGCAATTCTGCACGCAGCAGTTTTTCGGAAGAAGCCTGCAGATGTTTCGCAGCCACTGCTGCAGGAAGCATGGTTTCCAGCCCCTGATTGCCACTGCCCAGGTATGTCATAACGGAACCGTCACCGCCGCTCATACGGAAGTCACAAGCTGCTGCTGTTGTCAGTTTTACATCTGTAACCATATCATTGGACAGTGTGCCATTGAGAACCATTTTCTGCATACAGGGACCAATACCAATAGCATATTTCTTTTCCAGACCTCTTTTTGCAATTTCCAGGTTCATGTCGATACCTTCCTGGATGAATGCCAGATCTTTCACATCTACTTCATTTGCCATTTTCAGGAAATCTGCAAATGTGTACTGTGTGATATCAAAATCTTCATGGATTTCTTCTTCAGCAACATCTTCTTTGCGGTTGTCCAGCAGAACTTTGCCATCTTTTTCAGAATATACCAAATTATCATGCGCATCTTCTGTGATGGTATGTGCGCGTTCTGTTTCATTTGTTGCTACACATTCAATATAGAACTGGCTGCTCTTCAGAACTTTTACAGTTACAAAACCTTCTTCTACCAGTTTCTGACCTTTTTCCACATGTTCAGGTTTTACTTTTGCAAAAATTTCCATGGTGTTTTCAGGATCAGCCAACAGACAGCCCAGTACGCAGGACAGTTCAATACCATTTGTGCCAGCGTTAGGGATCTGTACGCTATAAGCGTTTTTAAAAATGTTAGAGCTGATAACCATATCCAGATGTGTTGCAGGTTTTTCCAGCAGCGCACATGCTCTGGAAACTGCCAGACCAATTGCTACAGGTTCTGTACAGCCCATGCTGGGTTTCATTTCACTTCTGATTGCTTCCAATGCCTTTTTCATATCCATTTGTAAATCCTCCTTAAAGAAAGTCTCGTTCGTTTTTTCTTGCCCTATTATAGAGCAAAAAGCGTGCCAAACAAAAAAGCCCTATTTTCCGCATTTTTTGACATATCACTTCTCATTTTTGAGAAACACAGATTAATTCTCTTTCTTTATTTTTCAGATACAAATAAATAATGTTCTTTTTTTCATACACTTTTCCTGTTTTTTGCAATAAAAAAAGCCCCTTTGGTATACGGCATACCAAAAAACGGGCTTTTTTCTTCCCTTTTATGTGTTTCTCATTTTTGAAAACAGTTTCTCAATAATGAGAACTAGATAAGGTCATATTTTTTCAACTTACGATACAATGTGGCACGGCTCACCTGCAACGTATCTGCAAGGTGATTTTTTTCTTCCAGAGAAGCACCAGGCTTGACCATACGCATCAAAATTCGTTTTTCATAATCGGACATCATTTCATCCAAAGAACGAGGTGCAGCTCCTCTGCTTCCATGAATCGCAATATGATCTGGCAAGTCTGAAAGAGTCACATGGGTACCTTCCACAATATTGGCAAGATATTCCACAATGTTTTTCAATTCTCTGACGTTTCCCGGCCAATCATAAGCAATCATGGCATCCAGTGCTTCCGGCTCCATTCCTTCCAGATGCTTGTTCAGCTTTTGATTATAATACCCAATGTAATGAGTAATCAAGGCCGGCAAGTCTTCCCGCCGCATCCGCAAAGGCGGCAGTTCAATGGGAATGATATTCAAACGATAATACAAGTCCTCGCGGAATGTACCTTCTGCCACCATCTTTTCGATATTCTTATGTGTAGCACAAATAACGCGGATATCCACTGGAATGGGTTTTCGTCCGCCGATTCTTTCCACCTGCTTTTCCTGCAAAACACGGAGCAGTTTTGTCTGAACCGGCAAAGGCATATCCCCGATTTCATCCAGAAAAATAGTGCTTTTATCTGCCAGTTCAAATTTCCCCACAGAGCCATGCTTCCGCGCTCCTGTGAATGCCCCTTCTTCATAACCAAAGAGTTCACTTTCCACCAGATTTTCCGGAATGGCAGCACAGTTTATGGAAATCATCAATTTTTCCCGGCGGTCGCTGAGATCATGAATCATTTTTGCCATAATCTCTTTCCCTGTACCGCTTTCCCCACGGAGAAATACCGTAGAATCGGACTTTGCTACCTTTCTGCCAATACGCAATGCTTCCTGCATCTTAGGGCTGTCCCCTACAAAAGACCATGCGCTTTCTGCTGTATGTACCGCCTTTAACTGCTCTTCCAGTTTGCTTTTGGCTTCATCTGTATAAAGCTTGCTTTCCAGCAGCATACTCATATACTTGAGGAATTCTTCCAATTTTCCCATATTCTCTAAAACATTTTTCCGCTGCTGTTCCCGGAAAGCAATGATAGAAATGATGCCTACCACTGTCTGATTCTGAAAGATTGGATAAGCCAGATTGGCAAGTTCCTTACAATATGCCCGTTTCTCACAGCCTACACAGTTGGAGTCATCATTCACATCTCGAATGATGCCGCCTTTCCCTGTCTTCAGAATCTTCTCAAAAAAATTAGCATGGGAAACAGCGTTGCCGATTTCATTGAGATAATCCCCTGTGCCTGCTACACGAATGAGTTCATGGTCAACAATGGTAACATCCGCTTCCAGAATAGAAGCAATGGCCTGTACATATGCCTGAATAAAAGGTTGTATTTTCATCAAAGGTGTCAAGCCTGTCATCTCCCAGCTGTTCTCATCTCATTCCAACTTCGTTTTATCAAATTTCATACGATACTCCAGAAAACAAGAGCCGGAAACTCTCATCAGTTCCGGCATCTGTTTTTCTCTATCTTGATTATATCACAGCAGACTTTTTCTGTAAACTTCCAGAATGTCCTTCTCTTCCAGACCATATTCAGGGAATGTAGCCAGTTTCTTGGGATTTTCCATGGAGCGTTTTGCGTAGTAAGCAATATCTTCTGCTGTGAATGTTTCGGAAATATCCAGCACGTCTTTCATGAGCTGACCCATATCTTCTGTAGTTTCCAGACCCAGATATCCAAGGACTTCTTTGACCTTCTGATTATCTTTTCCAAAGAGTTCCATATACGCCTGCATCACCATACCATTTGCGCGGCCGTGAGGAATCTGTTTTTCATATGTCAGGAAATAACCCAATGCATGAGGAATGGAAGTGCTTGTCTGGGCAATGGCAACACCGCCGATGGTGGATGCCAGCATCAGTTTTTCACGTACTTCCGGTGTATATTCTCTTGCCTTCAGTGCAGGGATACATTCTTTCCAATAGGACAGACCCATGGCAACGATTTTTTCACTGATTGTATTGGCATTGGCACTCAAATAGCTTTCTACCAGATGGCTCATGGCATCGACTGCTGTATTATTGGTTACTTTTGCAGACAGGGTATCCATGTATTTGGGATCTAAGAAAGATATAGTGGCAAAAATAGGCTGCATAATGCCGCTTTTGGTACGTTTTTCATGGAGTGTCAAAATGGCATACTGTGTCACTTCAGAACCTGTACCTGCTGTTGTAGGAATTTCTACAACGGGCAGTGCTTTTGCAGAAGGATCTGTAAAGAGGATTTCCGCATCTGCTTCTGGATTTGCAGTCAGCACCGCAATGGCTTTGGACGCATCCATAGGAGAACCGCCGCCAATACCGATGACAAAATCAACGGCTTCTTTTTTTGCCAGCTCAGCCGCACGTACCACAGTTTCTACATCGGGATTTTCGCCGATTTCATCAAACAATACCCACTGCATGTCCAGTGCTTCCAGGGCATCTGTCACATCTTTCTGAGAACCATTTTTCTTTGCGGATGTTCTGCCAGTCACAATCATGGCTTTTTTCCCAAGTTTTTTCAGAACATCCTTATGTTCTGCAATACAATCCCGTCCGAAGTATGTATCTACGGGCATAAAATAACGAAATGTGTTCATGTTCTCGTTCCTCCTTTTTAGCACAAAAAATCATACCAATCCCAATCCACAGACAAAATGCCTACGGCTGTCTGTTCCTGAGGGTCTTCCAACAATTCAAATTCTATTTCAAATTCATGATAACGTTCGCCTTCAATGGTTGCTACACCAGAAATGATGTAATGGCGTCCTTCGCCTTCCAGCCATTCCCCTTCCATGAGAAGATCGTCTTCTTCCAGATAGATTTTATTCAGTTCCTGCTGGATTTCCTGTTCCGTAAATGTCAAACGCATAGCAATAACCTCCTTTATGATGATTTTACCATTGACAAAATAGATATACAAGAAAATTTCTCTTTGTCGCAAAGGCATTTCATGGTATACTAATTGAGTACAACAAACAGGAGGCTTGGAGATGCATTACATTGTATTAGACTTGGAATTTAACCAGTCCTTTCCATTCAAAACAGGAAAAAAAACAGAGCCTGTGGCAGAATGCCCTTTTGAAATCATTCAGATTGGCGCTGTAAAGCTCAATGAAAATTTTGATATATTGGAAGAATTTAACTACATGATTCGTCCCCAGATCTATCCCCGTCTGCATCCCTTTGTAGAAAAAATCACCGGGATACGGGAAGACGACTTAAAAGGACAGCCCTCTTTCCCGGAAGCATACGAAGCATTTCTGCGCTTTATCGGCAAAGAAGATGCTATTCTCTGCACATGGGGTCCTGACGACATCAAGTCTTTGTTCCGCAACATCCTTTATTATAATCTGGACGCGGATGCACTGACTGATCAATATCTGAATATCCAGCCCTTTGCTTCCACTTATCTGCATCAGGAAGCAGGCAAAGCCATTGGCCTGAAAAATGCCGTAACAGAACTGGGTATCGAAATACAGGAGGCTTTCCACAATGCTCTGAACGACGCGGTTTACACAGCAAAAATCTTCCGCATTGTTCATCCGGAAACCATTACACCGGATATCTTCCAGCCACTGACTATGCTTGCGAAAAAACCCAAACGTTTGCGGACAGACAAAAAAGCCCTGTTCCAGCATTTTATGACACAGCTGAACCGGGAACTGACAGAAAACGAGAAGAAACTCATCAAAGCCGCTTATACCTTGGGCCGCAACCATGCTTACGATATGGCTCCTGCGCCTAAGAAACACAAAGACAGCAAAACCGAAAGCAAGAAAAAATCTTAAATTTTATGCCAGAAAACCAGAAGGATATGAATCTTTCTGGTTTTTGTTTTGCATTGCAATTTTCCGCATGAGAAGGACAGATATGCTATTCTTTCGAAATTTGTTTTTATTTATTTTATATTTTTATAAAAGGTATCA
>NZ_CAJMDQ010000037.1 GCF_905212195.1 uncultured Anaerotignum sp.
GCCTGCAGTGCGCCATAATAGTCGAAGATGGCTTCTTCTTCGCCGGAAAGGATGCGCACTTCAAAGCCGCAGTTTTCCCGAATGGCTTCCAGCACTTCCGGCGCATTGTTGATGTTGCGCAGGGAAGCGGTGGCGAAAGGAAAAACTTCCTGAATGGTCATATGATCCAGAATTTCCTTAAATTCGGAAAGGACTGCAACAGCCTTACGAATACCGCTTTTTTTCAGGCAGCGGTCTTTATTGATATAACCTGCCAGACCGGCAGGACTTTTTTTATTGAGCAATGATTTGATTTGATTGTTTTCGATTTTATAAAGCACCAAACGGATGGTATTGGAGCCGATGTCAATAACTGCGTACAAATAAATTCCCCTCGTTTTCTACTTTTTTCACTATTATTTTGCCTTTGATTTGTTAAGTCTGCCACTTTATTTCTGTTAAATCTATGTAAAATCTATAAGAAATCTGTGGAAAATATGTTGCGATGGAATGTTAAATCCTTCATTTTCAGACTTTGAAAATGTTAAATATTCGCTTTTGCACAAATATTTTCCAGATCTACCCGCACAACGCCTGTCTGGGCAAAGTAGTGCTGGATGTATGCGTCAATTTCTTCGTCGCTGTGCTGGGTATAACGGCGGCAAAGAAGCTGGAGAGCATGATGTTTTTCTGTTTCTTCCTCTATAATGGCAGCTGTGCCTTCCACAATGGCGCTTTCATAACGTGTGGTGAAATTTTCGCCGTCTACCAGACGTACTTTGGCGAAAGTCACACAGACCCGGGGATTCTGCTGGATGTTTTCCAGTTTTCGGCCGGCTTTGGCACAGTGGAAATACAGGCGGTTTTCTTCCAGAACAACGGAAACAGGCACGCCGTAAGGCATGTGCTCATTGTCTGTTGTGGATAATACGGCAAAGTCACAGCTGTTGATGATGGCTCTGGCTTCTTCTTCTGTTCTCAAACGGTCTTTTCTGCGTAAAGGTGTATTTTTTGTGGACATGTGTATTCCTCCTTTTTTCTATCCATCATACAACTGTATGCGGAAAAATGAAAGAAAAATATCAAAAAGGTATTGCACCTACCATTTTGGTATGATATACTGTCCTCAGAAATGATACCCACCCCTAGGGGGGAGGGGTAAGACGTGAGGAAGGTGTGGTAACGTGCGTGCAGATAAAGATAAGATTACGAAATTGCTGAAAACAGCCAGAGGACAGCTGGATGGGATATTGAAAATGGTGGAGGATGACCGCTATTGTATGGATATTTCCCAGCAGCTCATGGCAGTGGAAGCCATTCTCAATAAAGCCAATAAAGAAATTTTGACAGCCCACTTAAAGGGCTGCGTGGTGGCAGCCACTACCGATGCCGAAAAAGAAGAAAAGGTAGACGAACTGGTGGCTATGCTGGGCAAAATACTGAAATAAGGAGGAAATGCCATGAAACAAAAATTTGACGTGACAGGCATGACCTGTTCTGCCTGCTCCGCCCATGTGGAGAAAAGCGTCAGCAAGCTGGAAGGCGTCCAGTGTGTCAATGTAAATCTGCTCCAGAACAGCATGGTGGTGGAGTATGACGATAACGCCCTTGGCACCACAGACATCATTCATGCGGTGGAAAGCGGCGGTTATGGGGCGTCCGTGCAGGGGGAGAACAAGACACAGGAAGCACCGAAAAATGTGGCGGCGGAAGAAATGCACCATATGAAACGGCGGCTTATCGCATCTTTTTGTTTTCTGATTCCCCTGTTTTATATCTCCATGGGGCATATGATGGGGGCACCATTGCCTGCCATTTTGCTGGGGGACGAAAATGTCATGATTTTTGCTTTGACACAGCTGTTCCTGACCATTCCCGTTCTCATCATCAACAAAAAGTATTATGTTGTAGGCTTCAAAGCTTTGTGGAACAAGGCACCAAATATGGATTCCCTCATTGCGTTGGGTTCCGCCGCATCTGTGGTCTACAGCGTATTTGCCATTTATTCCATGGCTTACGCTATGGGACATGGGGATTTGATGACAGCCCATCATTATGGCATGGAGCTGTATTTTGAATCCGCTGCCATGATTTTGACCCTCATCACCGTGGGGAAATATATGGAAACCCGTTCCAAAGGGAAAACTTCCGAAGCCATCAGCAAACTCATGGATTTGGCACCCAAAACAGCCACCGTCCTGCGAAACGGCGTGGAACAGGAAATTCCTGTGGAAGAAGTGGTAACAGGAGATACCATCATTGTCAAACCGGGACAGCGGATTCCCGTAGACGGAAAAATCATCGAAGGCTTTTCCGCTGTGGATGAAAGCGCTATCACCGGGGAAAGCATTCCCGTAGAAAAACAGGTTGGAGATACAGTCATCGGTGCGACAGTCAACAAAAGCGGTTATTTCCGCATGACCGCCACAAGAGTTGGCAAAGACACCACTTTGTCCCAGATCATCGCGCTGGTGGAAGAAGCCGGGGCGTCCAAAGCACCCATTGCCAAACTGGCAGATAAAGTCAGCGGTGTGTTTGTGCCTGTAGTTATCACCATTGCTGTTCTGGCGGCAGTCATCTGGTTTGTGGCTGGCAATCAGCCTTTCTCCTTTGCGTTGTCCATCGGTATTGCGGTGCTTGTCATTTCCTGCCCCTGCGCATTGGGTTTGGCAACACCTACCGCTATCATGGTAGGCACAGGCAAAGGCGCAGAATACGGCATTCTGGTGAAATCCGCCGAAAGTCTGGAAATTGCCCATCAGGTGCAGACTGTGGTGTTGGATAAAACAGGAACACTGACAGAAGGCAAGCCAGTTGTCACCGATGTGGTGCTGGCAAAAGGCATTCTGCGGAACCGTCTGCTGAAACAGGCGGCGGCAGTGGAAGCCCTTTCGGAGCATCCTCTGGCAGAAGCCATCGTTGCTTACGCCAAAGAAAAAGAAGTGCCCTTTGAAAAAGCGGAAAACCTTACTGCAACAGCAGGGCAGGGTGTGGAAGCCGATGTGGCAGGAAAACATATTCTGGCTGGTAATCTGAAAATGATGCAGGAAAGAGGTATTCAGCTGGGAGAATGGGAAGAAAAAGCCGTGGAACTGGCAGAAGCGGGAAAAACCCCTCTGTTCTTTGCGGAAAACGAAACATTTCTGGGCATTGTGGCATTGGCAGATACCTTGAAGCCTACCAGCAAAGCTGCTGTGGACGCTTTCCATCAGATGGGTATTGAAGTGGTCATGCTCACAGGGGACAACAAACGGACAGCACAAGCCATTGCTAAAGAACTGGATATTCAGGTCATTGCGGAAGTCCTGCCGCAGGATAAGGAACGGGAAGTGCGCCGTTTGCAGGAACAGGGCAAAAAAGTTGCTATGATTGGTGACGGCATCAACGACGCTCCTGCCCTCATGCGTGCGGACGTAGGCGTTGCCATCGGCGCAGGTACAGACGTTGCCATGGAATCTGCGGATATTATCTTAATGAAAAGCGACCTGATGGATGCGGTGACAGCTATCGAACTGAGTCACGCCACCATCCGCAATATCAAAGAAAATCTGTTCTGGGCATTTTTCTATAATGCCTGCGGTATCCCTCTGGCAGCTGGGGTGTTCTATCCTTTCTTAGAATGGAAACTGAACCCCATGTTTGCGGCGGCGGCAATGAGTTTCAGCTCCGCTTTTGTCGTGGGCAATGCTCTTAGACTGCGGTTCTTCCGCCCCAAATATGCGAAGACAACAACGGCTTTGCCGAAAGAAGATATACAGAAAGAATCAAATCATAAGGAGGAAATTGGTATGAAAAAAGTATTGAAAATCGAAGGTATGATGTGTAATCACTGCACAGGCAGAGTGGAAAAAGCCCTGAACGATCTGGACGGCGTAACAGCGGAAGTAAGTCTGGAAGGCAAAAGCGCAACTGTAACACTGTCCAAAGATGTCAGCGATGAAACACTGGTACAGACTGTCACAGATGCAGGTTACGAAGTGGTAGATATCCAGTAAAGAAAAAAGGAAATCTCATTGTTTATGAGATTTCCTTTTTTATATGTTTTTTCTTTTGTGAAGGAAATACAGACAAAGAATTCCTTCCAATAACAATAGGCAGGGAACTATGATTTCCAGATAAAGAATCCCTGTCAGTCCGTAATAGGCAGGTACAAACAGCAAAGAAAGGACAAAGGCGATGCTGTCCACATTTCCAAAGGAGATATCCAGATAGGAAACGCAAAGACTGGCGAAAAACACCAGTGAAAAAATGGCGTAGAATTTCAGCCAGAAAGTGTTTTGCCGAAAACGGAACAGTAAGTAGAAACACAGCCCCACATAAAGAAAGCTGAATCCAATGCCAAAGAAGGAAGGTGCGGCATTGAAGAAGCAGTTTGTAAAATTACAGAAGTAAGCCAGAATGTGGATGGGAACCAATGGCAAAAGTGGATACCATGGTTGTTTGCGAAGTTTTTCCATATGCACACATCCTTTCTGAAATCAATGTCTGACATATAAGGATAGTGTATGGAATAAAAAAGATGGCTGTCAATGGAAAAAGTGTATCAAAAAAAGCCCATATTTTCGGCAATAAGCTGAAAATACAGGCTTTTTGTTTTTATGGAAGCAGGCTTTTCAGATATTCCTTGTCTTCGTCAGAAACCCGTCTGGATTCCCGTGCTTTCTGCACGAATTTACGGAACACCCAAGGGTCTAAATCAGCGGCAAGGACAGCTTTCTTTGTTTCTTCGGGGAATTTTACCCATGCTTCTGCCAGAAGCCATGCCTGTGCCATGCGGACGTAATAGAAGTCTGAGTCCACTGCCAGCGTACGTGTCAGAACCGTATTGATGGTGGTGGGTGTCAGGTAATGGTGGAGCATGACAATGAGCCACACCCGTACGGTCCATGGATTCAGGGAGGACAGATACACGGAGATATAGCGGAAATAATGGGCTTTGTCCGCCTTATAGGACAGTACCTTTTTCAAAGAAGAACAGAAGGTATCGCAGATGGCCCAGTTTTCCACAAGGAATTTTGCCATTTTGTCGCTGTGAGGCAGAAAGTCTGCGTAAGGCAGTTCCGCCGCTACCAGCCCGTAAAGAAGCCGTTCTTCGTGGTATGTTTTGCCGCAGACAGCCAAAAATCCTCTGGGGTCGCCTTTGGCAATGGTTTTTGCTGTTTTGCGCAGTAAAGGCAGCCGCAGTCCCAGAGTGGGCAGTTCAGAAGCCAGCAGTTTTTCGTTGAACAGGCGGTAGCCTTCATCTGCCTCCTGTTTTAGTTCTGCAAGAAAATCGTTATAGGTTTCCGGTGTCCAGCGCTCCGGCATCGCATGCATAAAATCACTTCCTGTTTCTATAAATATGTAAAAATTTGGTTCAAAAATGCATTTTCAGACAACAAAAAAGACGGCAGTTTGTTTTGGGGGGAAACTGCCGTCTCCTTTGAAAGGGCTGTCATTGTCAATACATGAAAAACGGAATTGGGGGGAGTTTTCCATGTACGGAGGGACAATGACATGAAGAGATGAAAAGTTTGATTCAATACGCAAAACCGTCAGGAGAGGACGATATTGCGCAGAAACAAGCATTTTTGATATACAGGTGTATGATGCCTGTATACGTATCTTTATGATGCAATATTTTCCGTAAATTGTCAATGGAAAGTGTAAAATTTTTTGTGAAAACGGAAAGTTTTGTATTTGCAGTTGTATCTTTTGAAAAACTCTGTTACCATAGAAACAAGTTTAACTTTGGGGTGAGAAAATGATTAAAACAAGAGAATCCATGGAAAATTACCTGGAAACCATATATATTTTGCAGCAGAAAACAGGCTATGTCCGTGCCATTGATATTGCCACAGAACTGGGATTCAGCAAGCCCAGTGTCAGCAATGCCATGAAGAAACTGCGGGCAGAAGGCTACATCACCGTCACAGACCGCAGCAAAATTGCTTTGACGGAAGCAGGCAGAAAAGTGGCAGAAGCCACCTATGAACGGCACTGTGTCATTGCCGCGTCCCTCATGCGCATCGGTGTTTCGGAAAAAACAGCTCTGGAAGATGCCTGCCGGATGGAGCATATCATCAGCGAGGAAACATTCGCCTGCATGAAGCGCCATCATCAGGAAAGTCTGGACGAAATCAATCAAAAAGAATCTTAAAAACAGAAAAAGCGTTCCGCGGAGAATTTCCGCAGAACGCTTTTTTTATGTAGATTTACTGGAAATAAGAATAGCCGTAAAGTTTTCCAGCTTTTGGTGTTTCGTTGTGTTTGTACTGAATCAGCTCGGAAACGGTTACCAGCTGGTAGCCCTGTTCCTGCAGCATAGGAACCAGTTTTGCCGTTGCCTGTGCGGTGGTGTCATAGATGCCGTGCATCAGGATGACTTTGCCGTCCAGATTGCCTGCACCTTTTACTTCTTTCAGGATGCTGTCTACATTCCGTGTCTTCCAGTCTAATGTATCCACAGACCATGTAACAATGGGCAAGGGAACATTTGCCTGTACGGTGGCGTTTGTGTTGCCGTAAGGAGGACGGAAAGAGGTGGGTTTCACGCCTGCCTTTGCAAAGGCTGCATTGACCTGTTTCACATCTGCCTGAATCTGGGATGCAGAAAGTTTTTTGAAGTCCTTATGGTCGTAGGAATGACTGCCCACTTCACAGCCCAGAGCCGCTTCCCGTTTCACCACATCGGGATACTGTGCCACACGATAGCCCACATCGTAGAAGGTAGCCACTGCGTTGTATTTTTCCAGCACATCCAGAATGGCGTTGGTGGCTGTAGGAGAAGGACCGTCGTCGTAAGTCAGTGCCACCATAGGTTTATTGGGGTCAATGACCCGTCCGGTTTCTTCTGTGGTTCCATCAGGCTGGGCAGGTTCTTCCACAACGGGTGGAACTTCCTCGGGGTCTGTCAGGAAAGAACCTTTGAATACCTCTCTGGGGATTTCCAGTCGGATAGCACCATACTTGCCGGGAAGAATCTCATATTTGTCAATGTAGAAAATCACGCTGTTGTCAGTCAGAGCAAATGTGCTGAACACATCGCTTTCCGGTGCCAGAAGGGCTTTGTAATTGCCGAAAAGCTGTTTGCCGTAGGTTTCGTGCTTCTGGAAGTAATCCAGTGCATAAGCAGATGCTTTCTCACGGTAGGAATCCCGGAAAATATCCGCAGCTGTCAAAGCTTTGCCTGTTGTGGCATCAAACAGATAGGTGCTCCAAGATGCCGGCTCTGTATAGGCACCGTCGATTTTCCGTGTTTCCAGAAACGATACACTGGCAATGTTGTCTTTGGTGATGTAGGAATCATAGCCAATGATGAGGGTGCCTGTGTATTTGCTGGGCGTTTTTTCCTCTGCTTTTTCTTCTGCCGCTTTGGTATAGGCGGTTTCAAAAGCATCGGCCTTTGTTTTCAGGGTTTTGATGATTTGCTCATCCAAAGTTGCCTGATTTGTCACAGGATACTGCACAGCATAGGAAAAAGGTTCTTTTGCGCTGACGTATGTCTTTGCTTCACCCCAGTGCTGTGTATCCTTATGGAAATTGAAGTAGCTTTCTGCCTGAGTGGTCAGTGCTGCTGTGCGGCTATCCGCAGCGGCGCCTTCCGTAAAGGAGCCAAAAGCGGTCAGTGCCAGCAGGGTGCAGGCAGTGAAAGCTGCCAGAAATCGATGTTTTTTCATGGGATCACTCCTTTTTGCGGTAATCGGGGTGCAGATAACGTCCTTTGTTTGCGGTGCCTCTGCCATACTGGATGGCCTGTCTGGGACAGTGCTGCAAACAGGACATGCACATGTAGCAATGGTCTTCCTCCCAAACGGGAACGCCTGCTGTCATTTTGATACAGCCGGAAGGGCAGACATAAGCGCAGATACCGCAGCCGATGCAGTCCACAGTGGGATAGAAGGGTTTTGTTTTGGTGGCGAAACGACGGAACAGAGGGTTCACCACATTGCTGAGGAATGTGCCGCCTTTGCCTTTTTTCACACGGAAGAAGTCTTTCCGTTCCAGTTTCACTGCCCGCAGGATGAGCTGTACGATCTCGTCTGCCTGACGGAGCAGATGTCTTTGGGTTTCCGGTGAAGGCGCTTTGAACAATACGGCATAGTTATCGGGCATGATCACGGAATAGCCGCTGTCCAGAGAAAGATCGTTTGCTTCCAGAGAAGCTTCCAGAATGGACATGGTTTCCCCGGCAGACTGGCCGCAGGTGCAGACAGCGTAGGTGTAAACGTCTTCTTCATAATACAGTTCCAGACGCTGAACGAATTGTTCTACCATCTGTGGAGGTGCCCAAGCGTGCACAGGGAATACAAAGCCCAGTTTTTCTCCTTTTTTCAGGGTATATTCATAAGCATCTTCTCTTGTGGCTCTTGCCATGTCGATCATTTTCTCGCCAAGACCTTCTGCCAGTTTTTTTGCTACATGATAAGAATTTCCGGTGCCGGAAAAATAAAAAACCATATAAATAACCTCCCCGATCGGTATTGATGTTTTTTTAAGATAGTATTATCATATCATATTTTTGTGTGGATAGTTTTGCGAATTTATTAAAGTTTTTCATTATTTTTCGAAATAAAATGCGGAAGGAAAAAAATGCATCTCCCGAAGCAGATTTCCCTTAAGAAAACATTCCAAATAAAATCCCAGTAAAAATAAGAAAGCTGAAATCCTCGGTATCACAAGGAATTCAGCTTTCTTTGTTTTCTTATGAAGAAGCCGCGAAAGGAAGTACGGCTTCTCATATCTCCCAATGGGAGGAGGGGTCATTATTTCAGGTTTTCTACAACGTCAGCGGATACATACAGTACGCCGTCTGTCAGTTCAGCAGCAGCGGAAGATGTCATTGCCATGTCGCCTTCTACAACATATGTTGTGCTGCCCAGTGTGATCTGTGCTGTCATACCGTCTTTTTCCAGTACAACGGGAGCAGTTTTGCCCTGCCATTTTACGCTGTAGCCTTTTGCTTCTGCAGCGTCACGCAGTGCTACCATTTCAGGTGCTTCTACGGATTTTGTATCAGCTGTAACTTCTTCAGTTTCTTCTGTTGCAGCTTCTCTTTCTTCCAGCAGCAGTACCAGAGAAGGTGTTGTCTGAGCGGGGATGCTTCTTGTGGTGATGTCGTAGAATACAACAGCGTCTTTGCCTTTTATATCGTCAGCGCCCAGGATGCTTTTTGTACCCAGAGTTGTCAGGATGGTTGTTTTTTCGGAAATGTTCAGCTGCAGCAGGTCTTTTTCGTTGAGCAGGTCGTCGTTGAAGTGACCAACGGAGATGGAACCTTTGTCAGCGTTTGCAACAACTGCGGTTACCTGACCCATGTAAGGAGGCATGCTCATGCCCATGGGTGCCATTGCGCTGTAGATGACTGCAACTTCCATACCTTCTGTCAGTTTGTCAGCTGTGATCACGCTGCCTGTTTCTCTGTCAACGATGGTTGTTGTGGGTGCTACTACAAAACGCAGACCGCCGTTTTCGTTGTCCATGGTGAATACTTTGTTGCCATCTTCTGTGTCAGCTACTTCTGTGATTTTGCCTGTGTTGCTGATATAAGCGGATGCTTCTGCCTGATCGTCAGCTTCTGCGCTGATGGGAACGGGTGTTGCAGTTACATCGCCTTTCATAACTTCTGCGTATGCAGCTGTGCTGCCTACAACAGTGAATGCCAGTGTCAGTGCCAGTACTTTGTTCAGATTCTTTTTCATAGTGAATTCCTCCTGTTAATCAAAAAAATTTATGTTTCGTTTTTTGCGTTGTTTTTTTGTTGATTGTTTGTTACGCTTATTCAGACGGGAGCTTTTTTTGAAAAGTTCCAAAGTTTTTGAAAAAATTTTTGAAAAATCGGAAAAATAGAGTGAACAATACGGAAAAAGCCCGTAAATCAAGGGTTTTTGCCAAAGAAAAAATATGATTTTCAGGGCAGAAAATTTTATTTTACGCATATTTCATGCCATGTGGGCAAAGATTTGCGGTTGTTTCCTGTGACTTAGTTACGGAAGGGATGGTGGGAAAAGAACTATACTCAATACAAGAAAACGACAGATCAATGGGATTGGAGGAATGGATTATGATGCGTGTTTTGATTTTAGGCGGTGTGGCAGCAGGTACAAAGGTAGCGGCGAAACTGAAACGTCTGCGCTTTGATACGGAAGTGCTGATTCTCACCAAAGATGCAGATATTTCTTACGCTGGCTGTGGCCTTCCTTATTATGTAGGGAATGTCATCACAGATCGGGAAAAGATCATTGTCAATACACCGGAAAAATTCGCGGCTCTCACAGGTGCAAAGGTTTTGACAGGCAGAGAAGCGGTGAAACTGGATGCGGCAGGAAAAACCGTAACAGCGAAAAATCTGGCAACAGGCGAAGAAGAAGTTTATCCTTATGATGCATGTGTCATTTCCACAGGGGCTTCCTCCATCGTTCCGCCTTTGCAGGGGGTAGATCTGAAAGGTGTATTCACCATGCGTACCCCTGATGATGCGGATGGTCTGAAAAACTATGTGAAAGCCAGCGGCGCAAAAACAGCTGTGGTTGCCGGCGGCGGTTTCATTGGTCTGGAAGTGGCGGAAAACCTGCTGGAACAGGGCTTGGATGTGACCGTTATGGATATGGCACCTCAGGTGATGCCCGGTTTTGACCCGGAATTTGCCGCTTATGGCACAAGACATCTGGAAAAAGTGGGTATCCATGTTTCTACTTCCACAAAAATGGAAGGTATCACAGGCAGTGAAAAAGCAGAAGGCGTACAGACAGACAAAGGGCTCATCCCTGCGGATGTGGTGGTGCTTTCTCTGGGCATCCGTCCCAACACGGCATTTTTGAAAGAAACCGGTCTGGAATTTGCCAAAAACGGCGCCATTCTGGTAGATAAATCTCTGCGGACAAATCTGCCGGATGTTTACGCTGCTGGGGACTGTGCAGTGGTAACCAACCGCTTGACAGGTGAAAGGGCATGGGCACCTATGGGCTCCGCGGCAAATATGGAAGGCCGTGTGCTGGCTGAAGTGCTGGCTGGCAGAGAAAAAGAATTTGCCGGTGTGCTGGGCACAGCCGTTGTGAAACTGCCCGGACTTAATGCAGCCAGAACAGGGCTCAACGAAGCAGCAGCCAGAGCAGCAGGTTATGATGTAGAAACCGTTGTGGCAGTCAATGACGATAAAGCCCATTACTATCCCGGTGCGGATAACTTCATCACAAAACTCATTGTGGACAAGAATACAAAGAAACTGCTGGGCGTGCAGGTTATGGGCCCCGGCGCTGTAGATAAAATGGTGGATATTGGTGTTACAGCCATTTCCTTGGGTGCAACACTGGATCAGCTGGAAAATCTGGATTTGGCTTATGCGCCTCCCTTCTCCACAGCCATCCATCCTTTTGTAGCGGCAGTGAATATCCTGCTGAACAAAATGAATGGGGATCTGGAATCCATGACTCCTGCGGAATATATGGAAAACAGAGGCGAAGGATACTGCGTGCTGGATGCGGCGTTGGCACCATCCATTCCCAATGCAAAATTTGTGGATGTGGCAAAGGTACATGGGCCTTTGGAAGATGTAGATAAAGATGAAAAACTGATGATCATCTGCACAAAGAGCAAACGTGCTTATATGCTGCAGCAGAGATTGAAATACTTCGGCTATACCGATACCACTGTGGTAGAAGGCGGTCTGTGGTTCAATGAACTTCCTGTGAAAGGAAAATAATGAACCTATCTTATAGAAAAGAAGGGCAGTTGGAATCAAAGGGTTCTGACTGCCCTGTTTTTATAGGGATAGATGTGCTTTTGCTTGCCTTTTCATAGGAAAAGCCGTATCATAAAGCAAAAGTAAGCAAAGGAGGATATTTCCATGGAACCCATCACCGTACAGCATACCTTTCCGCCTATTTTCGACAAAAACAGCCGTTTGCTCATTCTGGGCACAGTGCCTTCTGTGAAATCCAGAGAAAACGACTTTTATTATGGACATCCCCAGAATCGTTTCTGGAAACTCATGGCCATCCTTTGTGGTGAGGAAACCCCTGTGACAAAGGAAGAAAAAACAGAAATGCTCCTGCGTCACGGCATTGCTCTTTATGATGTGGTGGAGCGGTGCACCATTGTTGGCAGCAGTGACAGTTCCATCAAAGACGTGGTGCCTGTGGATTTGACACCCATTCTGGAGCAAACTGGGAACATCCCCATTTTTGCCAACGGCGCAACAGCGGAAAAACTCTACCGGAAATATCTTTTTCCAAAGACAGGCATTTCTGCCGTGAAACTGCCCTCCACCAGCCCAGCCAATGCGGCATGGTCTTTGAGCCGTTTGGAAGAAGCCTGGCGAGAAGCTATGAAGCCATATCTGGGCTAATCCTATGGGCGTTTTGCATGGAAAGGGCGTGGAATTTCGAAAAAAGTTATACAATATCGGAAAAGTGTACGATTTTACTGGGATTTTTGCGCCAAAAACATTGACAGACAGGGCAGAACCTGCTACAATACCACAGAAGTCAATAAGGAAACTTATCAAGAGTGGTTGAGGGACAGGGCCCTGTGACACCCGGCAACCGGCGGAAACGCATCGGTGCCAATTCCCCCGCATATTTTTGCGGAAGATGAGTAAGAACGAGAAAGCCCTGCGGCTTTTTTTTTATGCCTTTTACAGCGTCCCAAAGAACGACTGAAACTTGATAATACAAAAAAACAAACTGGAGGAAATTATGAGCAGAAGATTATTCACATCTGAGTCCGTAACAGAAGGACATCCCGACAAGATCTGTGACCAGATCTCCGACGCCATTCTGGACACAATCCTGGCAAAAGACCCGAAAGCAAGAGTTGCCTGCGAAACATGCACCACAACAGGTATCATTTTCGTTATGGGTGAAATTACCACAAGCGCTTATGTTGATGTAGAAGGCATCGTTCGCGATACCCTGCGTCAGATTGGTTACGACCGTGCAAAATACGGTTTCGACTGTGACACATGCTCCGTTATCACATCCATCCATGGTCAGTCTCCTGACATCGCTCTGGGTGTAGACAAAGCGCTGGAAAACAAAACAGGCGAAGACGACAGCGAATTTGATACAGGCGCTGGCGACCAGGGTATGATGTTCGGTTTTGCTTGTGACGAAACAGAAGAACTGATGCCCCTGCCCATCTCTCTGAGCCACAGACTGACAAAGAGACTGGCAGAAGTACGTAAAAACGGCACACTGCCTTATCTGCGTCCCGACGGCAAAGCACAGGTAACCGTAGAATATGTAGACGACAAACCCGTTCGTGTTGATACTGTTGTTGTTTCCACACAGCATGACCCCGAAGCAACACAGGAACAGATCCGTGCAGACATCATCGAACACGTTGTAAAGAAAGTTATCGATGCAAACCTGCTGGATGAAAACACAAAATACTACATCAACCCCACAGGCAGATTCGTAATCGGCGGCCCTCAGGGCGACAGCGGCCTGACAGGCAGAAAGATCATCGTTGACACCTACGGCGGTTACGCTGCTCACGGCGGCGGCGCATTCAGCGGCAAAGACCCCACAAAGGTAGACCGTTCCGCATGCTACGCAGCAAGATACGTTGCAAAGAACATCGTTGCAAGCGGTGTTGCAAGCAAATGTGAAGTACAGCTGGCTTACGCTATCGGCGTTGCAAAACCCGTTTCCATTCTGGTAAATACATTCGGTACAGGCAAAATTTCCGATGACAAGATCACAGAACTGGTACAGCGCAACTTCGACCTGCGTCCCGCTGCCATCATCAAAAACTTCGACCTGCTGAGACCTATCTACAAACAGGTTGCAGCTTATGGTCACTTCGGCAGAACAGACCTGGATCTGCCTTGGGAAAAGACAGACAAAACAGACGTATTCCAGATCTGATTTTGAAAAATATGCGAGAAAAAAGAACTTGTGGTTTTCCACAGGTTCTTTTTTTATGAACTTTTGTAATAAAAAGTTAAAAGAAATGTCAATATATTTCATGGGATTCGCCTTGTTTTTTTCGCCTGAAAAAGAGAAAATGATACTAGGATATTGTGCGGAAATACAAGGAAAGGAGGATGCCCCATGAAAAAGAGAAGATGCTTTGCCACAGCATTGGCTTGTATCATGCTTTGGCAGACTCCTGTTTTTGGAGCGGAGGAGGAAAAACTGACGCCGCCGGAATATAGATGCACCATAGACAACACAGATGAGGATTATGCATCCGGTGACTGGAAATATGGCTTCACAGTGGAGGAGGAACCTCTTTTCTACTTGAAAGAAGGGGAAAAGCATGTTTTCCTTCTGTGTGATGGAGCGTTTGTGGATGCGCCTGTACATATCGTAAAGGATACGGCTTATGTGCCTCTGTGGGTGCTGATGAATGATATGGGCTTTGAGCTGCGGAAAGAAGATGGTGGACTTTCTCTGGTCAGAGGAAGCCAGAAACTGACAGTCAGCAGCAAGGACAGCACATTGGATACCAGCAAAATGCTGCCCCTCCGGGATGTTTCCGAGGCTTTGGGGGCAGAAGTGACATACACCCGTCAGGGCATTGCGCCTCTGGATAATCCCCTCATCAGTGTGGATTTTCGGGAAACAGAACTGACAGAGGAAGAAGCGCTGGAAAAGGCGAAGGACATCCTCACATCCTGTCTGGAAGCCCAGCAGGAACAGGGCTATGTCCATGAGGATACGCCTGTTGACCCGAAAATTACGGAAAAACTGGCGGCGGAAATTGACGCGCTGTATTTGTCAGAAGATGTCATTGCGGGATATTACCTGTTTGAAGGCATGGAATATCTGCCTTATATTCTGGTGGAAAAAAGTACCGGAGATGTCTACTGCAAAACGGGCTGTAGTGATGCTGGAAATGGCTCCTATGTGGAAACCATTCAGAAAGTGGAAGCCGATGATGCAGACCTCCTTGCCATTGGATACTATTTTGGATAAATAACAGACGGAAACTCTTGATTTCAGAGTTTCCGTTTTTTTATGGCAAAATACTTGACAAAGTCAAATAAATAACATATACTTGACAAAGTCAAATAAATGAAAGGAGTGTTTATATGTTTGATACATTTGCATATCTCATCACTTCTCTGCGGAAAGACTTCACGGAATTCTGCAACGAAAAATTGCAGGAAATGGGTCTGACACAGGGATTGCTGTTTTTTATTTTGTATGCGGGAAAACATCCCCAGTGTTCTCCAAAAGAGCTGACGGAAGCCCTGCACATGGATGCGGGCTATTGCGCCAGAACGTTGGCAAAGCTAGAGGAAAAAGGTTTTCTGGTGCAGGAAAGAAATCCCGCTGACCGCAGAGCCAGAATGGTGACTCTGACAGAAGAAGGGGAAAAGGTATTCCGTGCCAGTTATGACCTTTTTGCACAGTGGGACAAAGAAGTTCTGAAAGATTTGACACCGTCCCAGAAAGCGGAGCTCATGGGAACCATGAAAAAAATCGCTGCCGAAAGGAGGCAGATGCGCCATGTATGAAACCATTGGAAGCCCTGTGAAATTGGGGAATGTGACTTTGAAAAACCGCATCGTTTTTGCGCCTACCACATTGGGGGTGCCTAACGATGCTTATTTGGAAAGAATCGAAAAGATTGCTGCCGGCGGCTGCGGTATGATTATTATCGGCGATGTACCGGTGTTGTCCATGCCCTTTGGAAATAACCTTTATACAGAAAGCGGCTTTGCTTTTTATGAGAAATTGGCAGAAACAGCCCATAAGTATGGCTGTAAAATCTGCGCCCAGCTCCATCAGGATGATACAGATTTTGGAACACTGCGGCAGTATGCGCCTCAAGTGAAGGCAGGGAAACTCTCGCAGGATGATTTGCGGCAGATGATCAATGACCTTGTGGGGCCATATGTTACTAATATGCCTGTGGAAAAGGTACGCAGCATCATCAGTGCTTTTGGGGATGCGGCGGTACTGGCGAAAAAGGCTGGCTTTGATGTGATGCAGGTTCATGGGGATAGAATGTGCGGCAGTTTTGCTTCTCCACTGTTCAACCAGCGGACAGACAGCTATGGCGGTTCTCTGGAAAACAGGACTAGATTCCTGCTGGAAGCCGTAGAAGCCGTGCGGAAAGCAGTGCCGGATGTGCCCATTGACGTGAAACTGGCAGTCCGTATGGAACAGCCCAGATATGGCAAAGCAGGATTTACAGAGGAGGAATTAAAAACAGTGGTTCCCATGCTGGAACAGGCAGGGGCAGACAGTTTCCATGTATCACTGGCAAACCATGCGGCCCTGTCTGATACCATTCCTCCTGCAAACCATCCATATTTCCGTGAAGAAGGCTGTTTCCTACGGTTCTGTGATACCGTGAAACAGTATACGAACCTGCCTGTCTGCGGCGTAGGCGGACTTACCAGCCCGGCTTTTGTGGAAGAACAGCTGAAAACAGGCAGAATCGACTGTGCTGCCATGAGCCGTCAGCTCCTTGCAGACCCCCAGTGGACGGAAAAAGTTTTATCAGGACGAGAAAAAGAAATCAGACGGTGTGTCCGCTGCAATAAAGATTGTCTGGGCGGCATGATGCGCCATGAAGGTACCCATTGTATTTATGAGAAAGGCGGGAAATGATATGAAATATGCCATTTGTTACAGCAGCAGAACAGGAAATACAGGAAAACTGGCAGAAGCCATTCGTCAGACACTGCCTACATTGGATTGTGTCTACTGCGGCGCACCTCATGTTGCAGCAAACTCTGGAGATGTGATTTTTGCGGGATTTTGGACAGATAAAGGTACCTGTGAAAGCCAGATGGGTGAATTTTTGCAGACACTGGAAAACAAAAAGGTATTCCTCTTCGGTACCGCAGGCTTTGGCGGCAGTGAGGCATACTTTACACAGATTTTGGAACGGGTACGGGCAAATGTGCCTGCATCCTGTGAGATTATTGGTACATTCATGTGTCAGGGAAAAATGCCTGACGTGGTGCGGGAACGTTATGCGGCTATGGAGCCATCTCCCAAACGGGAAATGATGCTGGAAAATTTCCAGAAAGCATTGGCACACCCCAATGAGGATGATTTGGCGGCATTGACAAAGCTGGTGCAGGATTTGGTATGATACATAAAAAAGGCTTGTTGACTGTATGTGCGTCAACAAGCCTTTTGGCTTTTATTATTTGATATCCTGCCGTTTCAAGTGCTGGAAACCAATCAGGAAAGATAAAACCAGATAACCGCATGCTACAAGGAAGCAGGGCAGGAATGTGGATAATTGATTGGATGCGTCATAAACAGAAGGCATATGTGTAGAAAGCTTGATAAAGTCAAGACTGATATGGATTTTGAAGAATCGAAGCACCATTTCTAAAATTTGAGGAATATATGGCACAAGGAAACCGAAAATTGCCCCTGTGATGACATTCTGTGTCAGAACGGCCATGGTAACGGCAAAACTGATATGTGCCATGACAAAAAGAATCCGTGCAATGATGGAAAGGGCAAAATACGCAGGGTATTCAAGGGTTCCCATACCGTATTTGCTCATGGCGAATACGCCCATAAAAATGGACAGCACCAGCATCACCAGGATGTATGCGCCGGAAATGGTAAAGACCATAGATAAATAGTAGTTCTTCTTTGAAATGCCGCGTCCGACGATGTTCTTCATGACACCAGAACGATAAACTTCTGCAATGATATTGGCTGCCAGTACCATAAATGCGTAAAGAACCATATCGCCGCCAAGGAATGTCTGCATCATACTGGTCATTCCTGTATCAGATGAAAAGTCCAGCAGGAAAAGCCGGATGGAGATAGCCAGGAAAATCAGCCCAATCCCAAGGCATCCGTAAAAGAAGCGCTCTTTTTTTAATTGATAAATATGTCCGCGAATTAAATTTGTCATACAACTTACCCCCTTGAAAGTTTTTCTACAAAGAATTTTTCCATATCTTCATCGTTTGCGCCCAAACCGCACACACGCACTTTATTTTCCACCAGATACTGATTCAGATCAGCCAGATTCACTTTTTCATGCAGACGCAGGCTGTGGTCAGAAAGAACTTCACAGCGTACGTCAGGATAACGGGACGCAATCAATGTCTTTGCGTCCTGCATACTAGCAGGTTCCACGGAAATCTGGACACTACTGCTGCACGCGTCTTCCAATGTTTCTTTGCTGAATTCATCGATCAGGCGTCCGCCGTCAATGATGGCGTAGTCTGTTGCCAGCTTATACAGTTCGCTCAAAATGTGGCTGGCAATGAGAATGGTGATGCCGTGTTCCCGATTCAATTCCTCCAGCATTTTACGCATTTCGTACACGCCTTCCGGGTCAAGACCGTTGATAGGCTCGTCCAGAATCAGGAAGTCAGGGTTACCTAACAGCGCAATGGCAATACCCAGACGCTGCTTCATACCAAGAGAAAATGTACGGGCTTTCTTTTTGCCTGCGTTTTGCAATCCCACCATTTTCAGAATTTTGTCATAATCAGGAGAAGAAATGCCAAAGAGCAGAGAAAAATAACGCAGATTTTCTGTTGCTGTCATGTGTTCGTAAATGCCAGGTTTTTCAATGAGTATCCCCATGCGGTTGCGTGCAGAATCATCATTTGATTTTCCCATGAGCGTGTAATTGCCTGCGCTTTGCTGTGTCAGACCGCAGATGATACGCATCAGCGTCGTTTTCCCTGCGCCGTTTTTTCCCACCAGACCGTAAATAGAGCCCTTTGGCACATGAATGCTGACATTATTTAAGACTGTTTTTGTTCCATATACTTTCGACAGATTGTTCGTTTGTAAAATATATTCCATGAGATTCCCACCTTTTCTATTTTCTTGTTTCCGTAATGGCAAATATTAACTGGACACTAGTATAATATAGTTTTTCTATTTTTCCTATTTATGAAGTCGTAATTTTTGTTTAAGATTCTTTAAAGGTGTATATTTTGAAGTGCGAAGGAGCATAAAAGAAAGTGGAAAGTCTTGATTTTCTGGGGAAAGGAAGGTGCACATAGAAAAAGGAATGTATATTGGATGCATAATGTGATGAAAACGGAATACTGTGAGCATTCTGATGAAATAAAAAACAGCTGGAATCCATACGCTTTGTATAGATTCCAGCTGTTTCTGTCTTAAAGATATTGATAGAAAAATCCCTTTGTGGTGCTGTACCAGAATAAGGTGCCGTGTCCACGTTTGGGAATCCGCAGCTGCAAGTCCCATTCGGGATACTGCTTGTAGAGCTGCACTTTATCTCCCGTAGCAAAGGCCACAAAAGAAATGTAATTTTCTTTTTCCATGGGATGGTCAGTGGTGAGGAACCAGTCATTTTCAATGACTTCCACATGGAATTTTTCACTTTCCTCTGCCTTTTTGGCTGTCATGGGTTCCAGACTGCGTCCGCAGCAGGTAATGGAAGCGTCCCCTGTGGTCAGTGTCAGATTGCCGCAGTGGGGACAGACAAAATATTTCGATTTTTTCATATTTCCCTCCAGAAATGATGTTGGCAGATTGCCTGCCAGCAGTTTTTCGATGGGCACCCCAAACAGTGCGGAAAGGGACGGCAGCATGGAAATGTCCGGACATCCCAGCCCTCGCTCCCACTTGGAAATGGTCTTGTCGCTGATTTGCAGCCTGTGAGCCGCTTCTTTTTGTGTCATGCCTCTCTCCAGACGCAGCTGCCGCAGCAGTGCGCCGATTTTTTCCGTATCCATATTGGATGCACCTCCTGTCCTATATGATACCAGAAAGGCAGGAGAGGTCAACCGCCGCAGCGTAGAGTCATTTCTGGCGGAACCACGCTTTCATGGTGTCCAGCACCTGCACCAGTTCTGCTTCGGAAATGACGTAAGGCACCATGGCGTAGAGATAAGAGAGAAAAGGTCTGCTGAATACGCCGCGCTGACGGGCGAAGGCAGCATAGCCTTTCAAGACAGCAGGGTCGTGGACTTCGATACAAATACAGCCCCCCATGATACGAATTTCCCGAATACGTGGGTCTGTGAAGCCTGCCATTTCCCGACGGGTGATTTCTTCGATGCGCTGGATTTTTTCCATGGTATGTTCTTCCTCAAAAAGGGAAATGGAAGCCAATGCTACCCGACAAGCCAGAGCATTTCCCATGAATGTGGGCCCATGCATGAGGGCGTGGTCGGGGTCATCGTCGTAAAAAGCGGCAAAAACGCGGTCATTGGCAACAGTGACAGCATGTCCCAGATAGCCGCCAGTCAGTGCTTTTCCCAGCACCAGAATGTCCGGTTCTACCACGTCAGCAACAAAGCGATGTCCTGTCCTGCCAAAACCGGTGGCAACCTCATCAAAAATCAAAAGAACACCGTACTGGTCACAAAGTTCTCTGGCACGTTCTAGAAAGGAAATATCATACATCCGCATGCCGCCGGCTCCCTGCAAAAGAGGTTCCACAATCATGCAGTTCAGTTTCCGGTGATATTTGGCAAAAGCCTGTTCCAGTGCATCTATAGTCGTTGGAATGTGTACCACATGGGGGCTTTTGCCGTAGGCATTCAGCACAAAGTGATAATCCGGGTCATCGCCAATTTCCATGGTTTTGAAGGTGTCTCCGTGGTAGGCGTGTTCCAGTGCCAATACCATGGTGCGTTCTGTATCACCCTGATTGATGTAATACTGCAATGCCATTTTCAGAGCAACTTCCACGGCAACACTGCCGGAGTCAGAGAAAAAGCAGTGATTCAGACTGCCGGGCAGCCAGCTTGCCAGTTTTTTCGAAAGTTCCTGTACGGGCTTGTGGGTCAAGCCCCCCAGCATCACATGGGAAAAATGGGGTACCTGTGACAGGATGGTTTCGTTCAGCTTCGGATGGCTGTAGCCATGAATGACACTCCACCAGGAGGAAATGGAGTCAATGAGTTTTCCTTCTTTCGTATAAAGCCAGACGCCTTTGGCATCCAGAATCTCTATGGGTTCCTCCATGGTTTTCATTTGTGTGTAGGGATACCAGAGCATGGGCTTTCCTTCCTTTCTGCATAAAGAGATACTAGGGTTTCCATGGAAATGGGCAGGTCTATGGCATTTTCTGGGATGGAGGCAATGACGGGAACGCCTGTCATGATTTCGCACATGCCCTTGTTGTCCTCATGGAGGAGATTTCCTGACTGGAAACGGTTCAGGATGATGCCCTGCAAAGGGATGTTCTGGCTTTTCAGATAGGCCGCCGTCAAGCCAACATGGTTCAGTGTGCCCAGTCCTGCGTCTGCCACCAGCAGGCAGGGGAGATGCTGGGACATTACAAAATCCGCCAGAGAAAAAGCGGCGGTTTCGTCGTGGCGCAGGGGACAGAGGATGCCGCCGGAGCCTTCCACAGTGACAAAGTCGTATGTGCCACAAAGAATATCGTATGTTTCTTGTATCGTTTCCCATTCGATGGGCTTTCCTTCGATTTTTGCTGCCAGATGAGGAGAAACGGCAGTTTCGTATACATAAGGGCACATATCTCTAAGGGGCTGGGAGATGCCGGAAATGGTTTTCACAAAGTCCGCGTCACCGGGCAAAAGGGAGCCGTCAGCCAGTCGTTCATTGCCGCTCATGGCGGCTTTGAAATAGGCGGCGTTTTTGCCGTTTTCCTGTAATTTTTTCAATATCAGCCCGCTGACGTAAGTTTTACCCACGTCCGTGTCAGTGCCTATGATCATCAATTGTTTCATCCAGTTTCACCTCATATCCAAGTTCTGTGAGCATTTGTAAATCTGTTTGTACCGTAATGCCTGCGGTGGTGAGCATATCCCCCGTGATGGCGGCATTGGCGCCGGAGAGAAAACAGCTTTTTCCCCCATTTGGTAAAAGTCCTCGTCCACCAGCCATACGGATGGAAGCGGCAGGCAAAAGGAAACGGTAAAGAGCAAGAATCCGCAGGACTTCTTCTTCAGATAAAGTGGCATATTCTCCAAAAGGCGTGCCGGGGATGGGGTTCAGCACATTGACGGGAACACTGGGGATACCCAATTCCCGCAGAGAAAGTGCCATGTCTATGCGGTCTGCCATGGTTTCGCCCATGCCCATGATGCCGCCGCTGCATACGGTGAGGCCTGCCCGTTGTGCCGCCTGTATGGCAGATACTTTGTCGGCAAAAGTATGGGTGGTGCAGATATTGGGAAAATGCCGCTTGGATGTTTCCAGATTGTTGTGGACACGGCTTACACCTGCTTCTTTCAGTTTGCAGAACTGGGCTTCTGTCAGAAGTCCGAAGGAAACACAGACAGAAAGGGCGGTTTCCTGCCGGATTTGCTGGATAGCGCCACACATGATATCGATTTCTTCGTCAGAAAGGGCTTTTCCGGCGGTGACGATGGAATACCGCAAAACCCCTTGTGCTGCCTGCTTTTTGGCATCTGCGAGGATTTCTTCTTTGGAAAGCAGAGGGTAGGTGTCCGCGTCTGTGTGGTTGTGGGCAGATTGGGCACAGAACTTGCAGTTTTCACTGCATCTGCCGCTTTTTCCGTTGATGATGGTGCATAGGTCGAAGGTGTTTTGGCAGAAATGACGGCGAATCTTGTCCGCCTGTCTGCAAAGGGATTCTAAGGGTTGTTTAGAAAGCCAGAGGGCTTCTTCCCGGGTGACTTGATGCCCGTCCATGACCTGTTGTGTCAATATTTCCAATGTATCCATAAAATTCATCTCCTGTCGTATCTGAAAATGGGAATGAGCCGTTTTGCCAGTATCGCCGCAACGATGCAGAGGACAATGTCACCGGGCACTGCCAGCAAAAAGCAGTAGAGGAACAATGGCCACAGCCCGATGGGGTTATGCAGGTAAAAAGCGCTGATGACGGCGTAATAAGCCATACCGCAGAGATATACCACCAAAAGCCCGGCGAAGTTGGCCAGAAGAAGCTGTTTATAAGAGGTATTTTGTTCTGTCAAAAGACCTGTTACATAAGCCCCCAGTCCAAAACCGATGAGGTAGCCAAATGTGGGCTTGAAGATGTAGGAAATGCCGCCGCCTTCGGCAAATATGGGCAGTCCCACAAGCCCCAGCAGTACATAAAGCCATACGGCGGCACTGCCGGCCTTTTTTCCTAAGAGAAGCCCTGCCAGTGTGGTAAAAAGAAATTGGAGGGTGAAAGGCACCAGCGGCACCGGCACCCGCAGGAATGCACCAATGGCAATGAGCGCCGCAAAAAGGGCACAGAGGATTTGCGTTTTTGTTTTTGTGAGAGTCAAAGAAACACCGCCTTTGCAAATTTTGTGTTTCAATATAGCACCGGGAAAATCTATTGTCAACAATATTAAATAATAATGGTTTACAATTGAAATAAAAAACAGCCCAGAGAAAATGGGATGTAAAAAGCAACTTCCTTTTAAGAAAATATTGTTTTTGCTTTCTTGATTTCTTAAGGGGAATTGCGACGGCCGACTTTAGAAGATATC
>NZ_CAJMDQ010000038.1 GCF_905212195.1 uncultured Anaerotignum sp.
AAAGAAAACAGTTGGAAAAATTGCCTGTAATAATTATTGTAACCAAGAATTAAAGAAAAAGTGCGAATGGCTGAAAGAAGTAGATAAATTTGCTCTGACAAATGCCATATATAACATGAATGCAGCATATCGGAAGTTTTTCAGGGAACATGCAGGATATCCAAAATTCAAGAGCAAACATGACAGCCATAAATCCTATACAACCAATTATACAAATGGAAATATAACAGTAGAAAAATCAAAAGGTGAGTTAGCTAATCTTAGAAAAAAAATAGAAGAAGACCATAAGCCTGATGGACATTGTGGAATTGGTCATACAAGATGGGCTACACATGGTGAACCATCAGATATTAATTCACATCCACATGGAAGCAAGAGAGTATCTATTGTACACAATGGTATTATTGAAAACTACAAGGATATTAAGAAATTCCTTATTGGAAAGGGATATTCATTTATTAGTGAAACAGACACAGAAACAGTTGCAAAATTATTAGATTACTATTATGAAGGTGATCCTATAGATGCAATTATTAAGACTTTAAATGACATAAGAGGAGCTTATGCTTTAGGAATTTTATTTAAGGATTTTCCTGATAAAATATTTGCAGTTAGAAAAGACAGCCCTATGCTGGTTGGTATCGGCAAAAACGAAAACTTTATCGCTTCCGATATTCCTGCTCTGCTGGAATACACAAAAGACTATTATCTGCTGAACGATAACGAAATCGTTGTACTGAAAAAAGATGGCATCACCATTCTGGATCTGGACAAAAACGAAATCAAAAAAGATATCTACAATGTAACATGGGATATCTCCGCAGCAGAAAAAGGCGGTTATGATTACTTCATGATGAAAGAAATCATGGAACAGCCTAAAGCTTTCAAAGCAACCATCAGCCCCAGAATCGTAGATGGCGAAATCAAACTGGACAACATCAAATATACAGATGAAGATATCAGAAACATCAACAGAATTCATATCATTGCCTGCGGCAGTGCTTGGCACGCAGCAATCGTTGGCAAATACGTTATCGAAGATTACGCAAGAATCCCTGTAGAAGTGGATCTGGCATCCGAATTCCGTTACAGAAATCCTATTCTGGACAAAAACGATGTTTGCATCATCATCAGCCAGTCTGGTGAAACAGCTGACACACTGGCAGCTCTGCGTGAAGCAAAGAGACAGGGTATCCGTATTCTGGCAATCGTAAACGTTGTAGGCAGCTCCATTGCCCGCGAAAGTGATGACGTTCTGTATACATGGGCTGGCCCTGAAATCGCTGTTGCTACAACAAAAGGCTATTCTACACAGGTAGCCCTGATGTACCTGCTGGCAATGAAATTTGGTCAGGCAAGAGGTCATCTGTCTGCAGAAGAAGTGAAGAAACTGACAGCAGAACTGGAACTGGTTCCCGGTTACATCGAAAAACTGCTGACAATGGATGAAGAACTGAAAGAACTGGCAAAAGCACATGCACACGCATATGACGTATTTGTTATCGGTCGTGGTATCGACTATGCCGTTGCGCTGGAAGGTTCCCTGAAACTGAAAGAAATTTCTTACATCCATAGTGAAGCATATGCAGCTGGTGAACTGAAACATGGTACCATCTCCCTGATTGAAGAAGGTACACTGGTTGTTGCCATTGCAACACAGGATCCTCTGTATGAAAAACTGGTAAGCAATGTAAAAGAAGTAAAAGCAAGAGGCGCTTATGTTGTTGCCATTGCGAAAGAAGGCAATACAGAAATTGCAGAAGTTGCTGACAAAGTTATTTACATCCCTCAGATTAATGACAAATTTACAGCATCTCTGAATGTAATTCCTATGCAGATCTTCTCTTACTATGTAGCCATCGAAAGAGGCTGCGACGTAGATATGCCCAGAAACCTGGCAAAATCCGTAACAGTAGAATAAGATTCATTGGTCTAAGCATCAAACGGACAATTTATGACTGTCATAAATTGTCCGTTTTTTTATGTTTTCATTTCAGTTTTGTCAGTAAGTATTCTTGACGAAAAAATGAAATTCCATTAGACTTTTCATGTGCAATTGTATAGATGAAAAAACCGATTTTTTCAAAATGTAAAAAATAAGTTAAGAAAATTGACAAATTCTTTTTTTAACATCGGAAAAGAAATTTGTTGTCATGCAAGATGCACAGAATTTTAATTAATATTTTATGCAAAACAAATAAAAAAGGACTTTATGACAAGGATGCAAGGAAATTCCGGCAAAAATGTCATAAACTATTGGGGACAAACGTGAAATATCCTTTTGTTGTAAGGATTTATCAGAAGTATTAAAATGAAAACATCGAAAGGTTGGTTTTTAAAAATGTCACGAGTGAACCAGGGTGGGGAACAAAAATCCGGATTGACCTCACGCCAAAAAGCAATCATTCAGATTTTAACACAATTTACGGCAGCGAATCCTGTTACGGTGGCTGCCATATCTGACAAGCTGAAGATCAGTTCCCGTACAGTGTTGCGGGAAATGCCGACGATCGAAGCTTGGCTGGCAGAACATGACTTTACATTCCTGCGAAAGCCAGGGGTAGGCTTGGTGCTGGATGAAAGCATGGAAACCAGAAGTCGGATTTTGGAACTGCTCAATGAAACAGACATTGTGCAGGCATATTCCAAAGAAGAACGACGCAGACTGATTCTGGGAGAACTGCTCTTTGCCAAAGAACCGCTGAAGTTTTACTATTTCACATCAAAGTATAAGATTTCAGACGGTACTCTGAGCAACGACCTGGATCATCTGGGTGAGTGGCTGCGGCAGTATCAAATTCACGTGATACGCAAGCCGGGGCTTGGCATCTATACAGAAGGAAGCGAAGACCATTATCGACAGGCAATTGCCAATGCCATTTATGAATTTATGACGGAAGAGGAAATATTGGGACTCTTTCGGGAAAAGAAAGAAAAAAGAGAATCTGGTATTTCTGCTGCGGCACAAAGCCGATTGTTCCACTTCATTGATGATGAAACCTTTGAGATTGTAGAAAAGGTATTGTCAGAAGTAGAACAGCAGATGCATATCAAGTATACGGACAGCGCTTATATGGGTTTGCTGGTGCATATTGCTCTGGCAGTGAAGCGGCTTCGGAATTTTGAAAAAATCGAGATGGAAGCCCAGCGGTTAGAATCCCTGAAGCGTTATCCAGAATACTCTGTGGCGGAAGAAATTGGCAGACGCATTGCCGAGCGTTTTGCCATCGAAATTCCACAGGAAGAAATTGGCTTTATCACCATGCATTGCATCAGCGCGCAGATCTGGCTCACAGGTCAGATGGATCATACACTTGCCGAACGTATGAATATGCGCCAGCTGGTGAAAAATATGGTGGATATTATAGAAAGGGAAATGGGGATTTCCCTGAGCCAAAACGAACAGCTTCTGACAGACCTGACAGAGCATATCACAGCGGTGTCCAGCCGCCTGCGTCTGCATGTGAAAGTCAGAAACGCGCAATTGGAAACCATAAAAGAGAATTATGGTGAAATTTATCGGGCAACGGAAAAAGGCTGTCAGCTTCTGCGTCATGCCGTTGGCGTAGCGGAAGTGCCGGAAGCGGAAATCGCTTTCATTGCCATGTATATCTGTGCTGCCGTGGAAGATCAGCAGTCACAGCAGGGAAAAATACCCGTTGTCGTGGTGTGCCCCACAGGTTTGGGCACATCCAAAATGTTAGCGGTGCAGCTGACAAAGGAATTTCATAATCTGGAAGTACGGGAGATTATATCTGCATTTCGCATCGATATACAAAAGCTGCAAAGAGAAGGAATACGCCTTTTGATCTCAACAGTACATCTGGACATTGATTTTCCTTATGTTTGTGTGAACCCCATTCTTTTGGAACAGGACAAGATTCTGCTGCGCAATGAACTGCGATTGTTGCCGATACAGCAGGCGGTGGTTCCACAGGAAAAACCGGCAGCAAGTCTTTCAAAAGATGGGCTGGTATTTATGACAAGACTGGGAGAGGAAATCTTATATTTGCTGGATCACGTACAGCTGCTGGTTTTGCCCTATGCACAGGATAAGCAGGAATTGCTGTATGTAGCATCCGGCATGTTCACGGAAACGAAAGAAGCAAGGGAACTGATTGCCGACAGCCTTGCAAAACGGGAACAGATTTCTTCTACATATATTCGGGATTTTCAGATGATGCTGCTGCATTGCAAGACCGGTGGAGTGAAGCATTGCTGCTTTGGATACATCAGACTGAAAAGACCGCTCTTTCAGTCAGAGGGCGTCATTGAAGGAGCCATTGTCATGTTGGTTCCAAAAGAAGGGGATTCTTTAGAGGCGGGATTGATGAGTGAGATCAGCAGTGGACTGCTGGAAGATGAAGCATTCTTTTCCGCCGTACAGAAAAAGGGAAGGATTAGCATAATCGAGTCATTGGAAAAACGATTGATGCAATATTATCAAAAAACAATCAGTACAAGGATGGAGGGTTCTTAATGAAAAATAGCATTCAGAAATTCGGGAAATTCCTGAGTGCAATGGTTATGCCTAATATCGGGGCGTTCATTGCCTGGGGCTTTATTACAGCTTTGTTCATCGAAGCAGGTTGGATTCCAAATGAAAGACTGGCAACACTGGTAGATCCTATGTTGAAATACCTGATTCCCACTTTGATTGCATTCCAGGGTGGTAGAATGGTTGGCGGCGACCGTGGCGGTGTTATGGGTGCCGTTGCAACATTGGGTGTTATTGCCGGTTCCGAACAGACCATGCTCATCGGTGCGATGGCAATGGGTCCTTTTGCCGGCTTGGTCATCAAAAAATTTGACAAAGCAGTGGAAGGTAAAATTCCTGCCGGCTTTGAAATGTTGGTAAACAACTTCTCTGTTGGGATTTTTGGTATGATTCTTGCAATCATTGGCTATTATCTGATTGGTCCTGTTATGGCTACTATTCTGGCAATCCTGACAGCAGGTGTTGAAATTCTGGTAACAAACAAACTGCTGCCTTTCGTAGCAATCTTCGTAGAACCTGCGAAGGTACTGTTCCTGAACAATGCCATCAACCATGGTATCTTCACACCAATCGGTATCGAACAGGCTGCAGAAACAGGTAAATCTATTATGTACATGCTGGAAGCAAACCCCGGTCCTGGTCTGGGCGTACTGCTGGCATACTGGGTATTCTCCAAAGACAAAGTGACAAAGAGTTCTGCACCCGGTGCGGTTATCATCCACTTCTTTGGTGGTATTCATGAAATCTATTTCCCTTATGTACTGATGAACCCCGTGATCATCATTGCACCTATCGTAGCATCCATCGTAACAATCTTCTATTATAGCATCATGGGTGCAGGTCTGGTAGGTCCTGCTTCTCCCGGTTCCATCATTGCGTTCCTGGCAGTAGCACCTAAGGGTGAAACACTGAAAGTTCTCATCGGTGTTGTTCTGGCTGCAGCAGTTTCCTTCGTTGTAGCATCTCCTATCGTAAAACTGTCGGGTAATAAAAACCTGGATGAAGCAACAGATAAAATGAAAAACATGAAAGCTGAAGCAAAAGGTCTGGCAAAAGCAAACGGCGAAATCAAGAAAATCGTATTCGCTTGCGACGCAGGCATGGGCTCCAGCGCAATGGGTGCTACAAAATTCAGAAACAGAATCGCACCTTTGAATCTGGGTATCACAGTTATCAATACTTCCGTAGATAATGTTCCCGCTGATGCAGATGTAGTTGTATGTCAGGCAGTTCTGCAGGATCGTGCAAAAGCAAGCGCACCTCAGGCTGAACTGATTACCATTGGTAACTTCCTGGCTGACCCTAATCTGGATGCACTGTATGCATCTTTGGAAGCAAAAGCTTCCGGCGCAGGCGAACAGCCCGCAGCTGAAGTGAAAGCAGAAACAGCAACCACAACAACAAACAATGGCATCATGGTTGCAGCTGGTATCAAAACAGGTCAGGCATCTGTAAGCAAAGAAGAAGCGATTACAGCTGCTGGTAAACTGCTCCACGAGCTGGGCTATGTAAACGAAAGCTACATTCCCGCTATGCTGGAAAGAGAAAAAACTGTTTCCACATACATGGGTCTGGGCGTAGCAATCCCTCATGGCACATCTGAAGCAAAAGACGAAGTAAAGAAAACTGGTATCGTACTGCTGCAGTATCCTGAAGGCGTTGACTTCGGTGATGAAAAAGCTTATCTGGTATTCGGTATCGCTGGTATCGGCAACGAACATCTGGATCTGCTGGCAAAAATCGGTACAGTCATTGAAGAAGAAGAAAATCTGGATAAACTGAAAAAAGCAACAACTCCGGAAGAAATTCTGAAAATGTTTCAGTAAAAAATAATTGAGAAGGTAAACGGATGTTACAGCCGGCTGTGGTGCATACTGCGGCCGGCTTGTCCGGGAGGAGGAATTTGGAATGAAAAAAGCCATTCAATTTGGTGCAGGTAATATCGGCAGAGGTTTTATTGGGGCTTTGCTGGCAGAAGCAGGCTACCATGTTGTATTTGCAGATGTAAACGAAGCTGTTATTGATAAAATCAATGCAGACGGCACTTATACTGTACACGTAATGGACGTTACTTGCAGAGAAGAAAAAATCACAAACATCAGCGGTGTAAACTCTACAACTGATGCAGTTCTGGAAGAAATCACACAGGCTGAAGTGATTACAACAGCAGTAGGTCTGGTGGTTCTGCCTAGAATCGCACCTGCCATTGCAAAAGGCATCACTATGCGTATGGAAAGAGGCATCACAGACTGTCTGAATATCATTGCCTGCGAAAATGCCATCAAAGCAAGTTCTCAGCTGAAAGCAGCTGTTTATGAAATTCTGGATGAAAAAGGGAAGGCTTATGCAGACCAGTATGTTGGTTTCCCGGATTGTTCCGTAGACCGTATCGTTCCTCCTGTAAAGAGCGAAAACTTCATTGATGTAGTTGTAGAAAACTACTATGAATGGAACGTAGAACAGGCTTCTTTCAAAGGTGAAATCCCTGCGATCAAAGGTATGAACCTGGCAGACAATTTGATGGCATATATCGAAAGAAAACTGTTTACACTCAATACAGGACATGCTATCACTTCTTATCTGGGTTATCTGAAAGGATACCACACAGTAGATGAAAGCATCGGCGATGAAAAAATCTACGAAACTGTAAAAGCAGCTATGCAGGAAAGCGGCGCTGGTCTGATTGAAAAATATGGCTTCGACAGAGAAGCACATATGGCTTATATCGAAAAGATCATTGGCCGTTTCCGCAATCATTACTTGGAAGACGATGTTGCTCGCGTTGGCAGAGAACCTCTGCGTAAACTGAGCGCAACAGACCGTCTGGTAAAACCCACTATGACCGCTGTTGGCTATGGTTTGCCCGTAGAACACCTGCTCATCGGTATCGGTGCAGCCCTTCATTATGACAATGCCGCAGATCAGCAGAGCGTAGAACTGCAGGCAAAGATCAAAGAAAATGGCGTTCGCGCTGCTTTTTCCGAAATTTCCGGCGTAACAGATGCGGCAATTCTGGACAAAGTAGTAGAAAAGTATGATAATATGAAAGCGTATCTGTAAGATATAATTTTTTAAAGAAAAAGGAGAAAAAATATTATGGTATCTAAAAAAGTAGTTGTTACAAATAAAACAGGTCTGCATGCTCGTCCCGCATCCAATCTGGTTGCATTCTGCAAAAATTACAACAGCAAAATTTTCCTGTCCAACGGCGAAAAGAAAGTTAGCGCTGCAAGCATCATCCACGTACTGACACTGGGCGTAAAAACAGGCACAGAACTGGAAGTTATCGCAGAAGGTGAAGATGAAGCAAAAGCAGTAGAAGAAGTTGTAAAATTCATCGAAGCACTGGAAGACTAAGAAAAGAAAAACGGTGAAGGGGAGTGAGCGAAATGATGAAGACATATACTGTGGCAAAAGCGGCATCTAAAGGCATTGTCATGGGTAAAGCCTTTGTGGCTGTTCAGGAAGATCTGACAGCTGACAGCAGAAGCATTAAAGATTCCGAAAGAGAAATGGAATGGCTGAAATTTCAGAAAGCAGTGAAAGATGCAGTGGAAGACCTGCGGGTTCTGGCAAAAGATTCCGATATTTTTGCAGCACATCTGGATGTTGCAGAAGATACAGTGCTCCATGATTCTGTGGAACTGAAAATCAACAGCGAAAATAAAAATGCACAGCTTGCTCTCGAAGAAACCGTTGCGGAAATCGTGACTATGTTTGAAAGTCTGGATGACGAGTATCTGAGAGAAAGAGCTGCTGACATCAAAGACGTTGGCAAACGTATCATGTGCGGTCTGAAAGGAATCAAGAGCAATCCTTTCGAAGGCATCAACGAAGATGTGATTGTTGTTGCGGAAGATCTGGCACCTTCTGATACAGCCAACATGGATTTCCGTTATATCAAAGGCTTCATCACAGAAGCTGGCGGCGTTACCAGCCACGTTTCCATTATGGCAAGAAGCATGGAAATCCCTGCTTTTGTAGGTGTGGCTGATTTCCGCAAAAACGTTACAAACGAAGACTATATCATTCTGGATGCGGTAGGCAAAGAAATCATCGTAAATCCCGATGAAGAAACAAAGGAAGTATATCGCAAAAAAGCAGCAGAATACAAAGCCATGAAAGCAGAATTTGAAAGCATGAACAATCTGCCTGCAACAACTACAGACGGCAGAACTGTAGAACTGTTTGCAAATGTAGGCAGCATTGTGGATGTAGAAAATGCTGTTACCCGTGGTGCGGAAGGTATTGGTCTGTTCCGCAGTGAGTTCCTGTACATGGAAAACACCAAATTCCCTACAGAACAGGAACAGTATGACGCTTATAAAAAAGCTATTGAAACCATGAAACATCCCGTGATCATCCGTACACTGGATATTGGCGGAGATAAAGAACTTTCTTATTACAAATTCGATGAAGAAGAAAATCCTTTCCTGGGCTGGAGAGCCATCCGTATCTCTCTGGATCTGAAGGATGTGTTCAAAACACAGCTTCGTGCTATCCTGCGTGCCAGCGCATATGGTGACATCCGTATCATGTATCCTATGATCATTTCTGTAGACGAATTTATGGCAGCAAATGCCATTTTGCAGGAATGTAAAGAAGAACTGCGTCGTGATAACATTCCTTTCAACGACAGCATTCAGACTGGTGTCATGATCGAAACACCTGCAGCTGTTCTTTGCGCAGAAGATCTGGCAAAAGTTGTTGATTTCTTCAGCATCGGTACAAACGACCTGACTCAGTACCTGCTGGCGGTAGACAGAGGCAATCAGAAGATTGCGCGTCTGTACAATTCTTTCCATCCTGCAGTACTGCGTGCCATCCGTACAGTTATCCAGGCTGGGCACAAATATGACAAGCTGGTTGGTATGTGCGGCGAATTTGCCAGCGATGAAAAAGCTGTTCCCATCCTGTTGGGTATGGGCCTGAATGAATTCAGTATGGCAGCTTCTGAAATCGCATCTACACGCTACCAGATCAGACACCTGAACTATGAACATTGTCAGGCTCTGGCAGATGAAATCTGCAAAAAATCAACCATTGCAGAAGTTCGTGAAATGCTGGAAAAACAATAAAATTGTGAAAATCTGAATGGGGATAACCTTTCCTTAGGGAGGGTTATCCTTTTTTATGTGCTGGAAAAACTGCTTTTGAATTTGTGGAATGATGGGTCAAGTTATGGTATAATGTCAAAAAGAGAATCTTTTCCGATTGTACGGAAGAAATATTTGGAGGCAACAAATGATAAAATGGAAACAATGTATGTTCGGGGCTGTACTGGCGGGGGCTGTATGTATGAATATGCCGCAGGCAGCCTTTGCTTATGATGTACCCGAGATGGTAGAGGTTGGTTTGGAATCTGTTTGTAAAAATGTGACTTCCGCTTCTATTGGAAGCAGCCAATTGGCAGTGGGAACATTGCAGAATGATAAATTCCGGGAAGATGGTACCATTTCTTCTTCCGGTGGTTTTACTGCCAAAATGGTAAAGGGAGAAGTGATTCGGATTTCCGACAGCATGTCCCAGAAAGATGCGGAAGATTTGGCATATAGTTTGCGTCGCACTGGCTTTGACGCAGCTTGTGGTTATCTTGGCAACGACGAATGGACAGTATATGTACAGAATAGTTCCCGTTCTGAGGTAGAAAGTGCATCTAAAGAATCTGCGGAACGCATCAGTGATTTTAACGGCATCTGTCTTTCTGGCGGCGGCGAAAATCTGCTGATGGTCAGCAATGATGTGGACTATGGTTTTGGCGGTACTGATGAAACTTTTACCATTAATGGCAAACAGTATCGCGGATATCTGCGTTTTGCAGTGAACGGAACAGTGATGACAGCGGTGAACGTGGTAGACTTGGAAGAATACCTCTATGGCGTTATTCCGGCAGAAATGCCTGCTTCCTATAGTGAAGAAGCATTGAAAGCCCAGACATTGGCTGCCAGAACCTATGCCATGACAAAGCTTAGTGCCCATAAAAGCAGTGGCTATGAATTATGCGATACCACAAACTGTCAGGTTTACAAAGGATATAGTGGAGAAAATGCAAAAACAAATCAGGTCGTAGACGATACAGAAGGAGAAATCATCTGCTATAATGGCACACCCATTGAAGCGGTATTTTCTGCTTCCACTGGTGGTTATACAGAAAACAGTGAAAATGTTTGGAATTCTGTTGTGCCTTATTTGCGCGCAGTACCTGAAGTTGGAGAGTACGGCAACAACACATGGGAAAAGACATTGACATTGTCCCAGCTGGATAGTCTGCTTTCTTCCAAAGGGGAAAATATCGGCAGTGCCCAGGATATTGTCATTACAAAGATTTCCACAGGCGGCCGTGTGCAGGAAATGAAGATTGTCGGTACTTCTGGCAGTGTAACACTGACAAAAGAAAATATCCGTACTTATTTTTCCGGTGCCTGCGGCAGTCTGCCTAGCAAAATGTTTACCATCAACGGAAAAGGCGGAGATCCTTCTTCTGGAAGCAGAACCGTGCAGCGTCAGGCAGCAACAAGCAGCAGCACAGGTTCTTTGACTTCTTCTGCGGCAGCAAATGGTATCACTGCCAAAACAGAAGGTACTCTTTCTGCTATGAATGGTAAAAATCTGAAACTGGATGGCTTAAGCGTTTCTGAAAATACAAACTCCAATCAGAATACACCAGTGATTTCTACAGGAGATTATCAGATTTATGATGTGAATATCAGCACTGTGGAAAATGGCACTTTTGTATTTGAAGGCAGCGGCAATGGACACGGTGTTGGCTTGAGCCAGAATGGTGCACAGGGCATGGCGCAGCAGGGCTATACTTACGAAGAAATCATCAAACATTATTATACAGGCGTAACCATTGAGGGGTGAGAACATGGACTGGCATACCTTTCTGATTTCCCAAAAGGGATGGCGGGATGATGAAGGAAATACGCTTTGTTTTTCTGATTGCGATTTGAATGGGAAGAAAAGCGAGGGCGTATTTTGGATTTATCTGGACGAGGGGCTTCGCTGCGGCGGCATGCATCGTCCCATTCCTGTCAGCTTGGCAGCAGTAAAAGAGGCGCTCTTGGGCTGCCGAAAGGATGCACTCTGGCAAATGGTTAAAAATGATCTGGAAGGAGCGGGTATAGATGTACGCAGAGAAATTGACGGAAGAACAGATTCGTGAGATCATGAACCTGATTTCCGATGACGGCAGTGTGCGGATTGTGCAGATTCGTACATATAATTCCAGTTTTGAAGATTGTGTCAACTGGTCTAAGGTGCCTGAGGTAAAGGCAATGTTTCAGGAAACAGAAGAAACTTATCGCCTCCATGACTACCATATTCAGGGATTCCACCGTGCCGGTGCTGGTTCCGAATATATTTACCGGAAAAAGATGTATGAATACTTTGGCGACCAATATGCCATTAACTTTTTGCTGGAACATTAAGGAATGAGAAAAGAGGGAAGCCAATGTATGTAAAAAAACTGAAAGATCATCAGATTGCAGATATCATGCGTGTGATTTCCGACCCTGATGCGGAAGTGACAGATATCCGCCGTCCTTATACAGATCCTGAGGTGACTGTGTTGTCTCAGGACATGGAGGAACATTATGTGCTCCATGACTATGACATCGAAGGATTTGATTTCCTGCCTGATGATGCAACAAAGATTTATCGAAAAAAGATGCTGGAATTTTTCGGCATAGATTATGCACTAAATTATTTATTGAGAAAATGAGGAAGAAACATGAAAACAAGTGAATTTTATTTTGATTTGCCGGAAGAACTGATTGCACAGGAACCTTTGAAAGATCGTTCTTCTTCCCGGCTGTTGGTGGCTGATAAGAATACAGAATCTATTTCCCATAGACATTTTCGGGATATCAAAGAATATCTGAAAGCGGGAGATTGTCTGGTTATCAATGATACAAGAGTGTTGCCTGCAAGACTTCACGGGGAACGTGTTGGCACCGGTGCACATATTGAAGTGCTCCTTCTGGTACGTAAAAGCATTGATACATGGGAAGTGTTGGTGCGTCCCGGTAAAAAAGCCCGTCCCGGTGATAAGATTTCCTTTGGTGATGGCAGACTGACAGCAGAAGTGCTGGAAACCATCGAAGGCGGCAACCGTATCATTAAATTCTATTACGAAGGTGTTTTTGAAAATATTCTGGATGAACTGGGCGAAATGCCTTTGCCTCCTTACATTACACATAAGCTGGAAGATAAAGAACGTTATCAGACTGTATATGCAAAACACGATGGTTCTGCGGCAGCACCTACAGCAGGACTTCACTTTACACCGGAACTGCTGAAAGAAATCGAAGAAATGGGTGTGAAGATTGCTCATGTGACACTCCATGTGGGTCTGGGTACTTTCCGTCCTGTAAAAGCGGAAGACATTCTGGATCACGAAATGCATTCCGAGTATTATGTGGTGGAAGAAGATCAGGCGGCAATCATGAATGAAGCCAGAAAAAATGGCGGCAGAATCATTGCTGTTGGTACCACCAGCACCAGAACTTTGGAATCTGTCACAGATGAAAACGGCGTTGTTCATGCAGGAAGCGGCTGGACAAAGATTTTCATTTATCCCGGCTATACATTCAAAGCAGTAGATTGCATGATTACCAATTTCCATCTGCCGGAATCCACATTGATTATGTTGGTTTCTGCTCTGATGGGAAAAGATTTTATCATGCGTGTTTATGAAGAAGCTGTCAAAGAACGGTATCGCTTCTTCTCCTTTGGGGATGCCTGCCTGTTCCTGACAAAATAAAAAGAGGTGAGCAACATGGACCTTTTTGAATATAATCTACAAAAGAGAGGTACACAGGATGCACCACTTGCTGCAAGAATGCGTCCAACAACTTTGGAAGAATTTGTGGGACAGGAGCAGATTGTAGGAAAAGATAAATTGCTTTACCGTGCCATCAAAGGTGATCGACTGGGTTCTTTGATTTTCTATGGTCCGCCGGGAACAGGAAAAACCACACTGGCAAAAATCATTGCCAATACTACGAAAAGTGAGTTTGTCCAGATCAACGCTACCACTGCCGGCATCAAAGACATCAAAGATACAGTGACAGCGGCAAAAGAACGTCTTGGCATGTTTGGCAAAAAGACCATTCTGTTTATCGACGAAATCCATCGTTTCAATAAGACACAGCAGGATACATTGCTGCCCCATGTGGAGGATGGCACGCTGGTGCTCATTGGCGCTACAACGGAAAATCCTTATTTTGAGGTGAATCGGGCGTTGGTTTCCCGTTCTGTGATTTTTTCTCTGGAACCATTACGGCAGAAAGATATTGCATCTCTTTTGCGGCGTGCGTTGGCAGACGAGGAAAAAGGTCTGGGCAGTTACCATGCACAAATGGATGAAGATGCACTGGATTTTCTTTCCAATACAGCAAATGGTGATGCAAGAGCAGCTCTGAACGCTTTGGAATTGGCAGTGCTGACAACAGACCCAGATGACGATGGCATTATCCATATCACTATTTCTGTAGCAGAGGATTGCATCCAGAGAAGGGCATTACAGTATGATAAAGGCGGCGATAATCATTATGACACCATTTCTGCTTTTATCAAAAGTATGCGGGGTTCTGACCCCGATGCGGCGTTGTATTATCTGGCAAAAATGATTTACGCTGGAGAAGATCCAAAGTTTATCGCTCGTCGTGTGGTCATTTGCGCGGCGGAAGATGTGGGAAATGCCGATCCTCATGCGTTGCAGGTTGCAGTGTCGGCTATGCAGGCGGTGAACTTTATCGGTATGCCGGAAGGACGGATTCCTTTGGCACAGGCAGTGACCTATGTGTCCTGTGCGCCAAAGAGCAATGCAGCTTACTTAGGTATCGATAAGGCATTGGCAGATGTGCGGAATGTGCAGATCAAAGGCGTGCCGCCACACCTGCGGGATGGGCATTATAGCGGCAGCCATGATTTAGGCAATGCCATTGGATATAAATATGCCCATGATTATCCCAATCATTATGTGGAACAACAGTATCTGCCCGATGAACTGGTTGGAACGGTTTATTATGATATGAGCAATAACGGCGTGGAACGCCGTATGAAAGAGCATATGAAGCGGCTGAAAGGTGAACTGTAGGAAAGGGGGAAGCACTATGAAAAAAAGTGGTTTTCGTGCATTGATCGGATTGGTAGTAGTCGTGATCGTTGTGATTCTGGTTTATCAAAACAGCGGAAAAAATACCGCAGAATCAGGCATTGCTGCATTGCAGGCGATTGTAGAAACAGGTGAGTATACCGTTGCTGTGACTGATGAATCTGGCGAAAAACAGGAACTGGATGGCGACAGTAAGACCATGCTGGCAGAATTGATTGCTTCTACAGTAGCGGATGCATCAGGAGAAGATTTGTCAGAAGTTCTGGAAAATCCTCAGTTTTTGGTAGAAGTTACAGGTGGTGACCCTGCGGTAACCGTAGGCGTAACTGTTTATGATGTAGGGGAAGATACCAACTTTGGTATGATTTCTTTTGCGGATAAAACATATCCTGTGAAAAACTGCGGTGAAGTCCTGAATTATCTGGCAGAAATCGGTTTTGCAACTGTCAGATAAAACCATTTGAATGTGTAATTTATATTTACGATTAAAAAATCTCTCCAAAAGATTTTTTGGAGAGATTTTTTGTTCTTCAGGCAAAGTCAATCTTATGAATAGTTTTCGATGAGGGTATCCATACTGTATTTAAGGAGGAATGCAGTATGGATATTTACATCAAGCCTATGGAAAAGGTACAGATCATCGGCAGAAAGGTCATCTATTTGTCAGATGTAGCGGAAATTTACGCGGGGAGTGCATGTCAAGGAGAATTAGAAAAGCTTCCCATATTTCAAGTGCCGGAGAATACAGAGAATATGTATTTGATTTCCGTATTGGAATTGGTGCAGGCGATTACCGCAGTTTATCCCAAAGTAACAGTGTCTAATGTAGGTGAGTCAGATATTCTGCTTTCCTATGCACCACAGCCCAAGAAAGAAAAAAAGTTAATTGTATGGGGTAAAATCCTCTTTGTTTCTGCTGTGTTGTTTTGCGGTGCAGCAACAACTATCATGTGTTTTCATTCGGATACGCAGCTTCCTTTGATTTTTCAAAATTATTATGCTATGGCTTATGGTGAGAATGCGGAATTGCCTAAATTGGTGACAATACCGTATAGTATTGGCTTAGTAGTGGGAATCCTTGTTTTCTTCAACCATTTTTCCAAATTCGCATTATCTAAAGATCCAACACCTATCGAAGTAGAAATGACAACTTATGAAAAAGAAACCATCACCAGTACCATTGAGCAGTTAGGACGGAAAAAACAGGAGGGAAAACAATGATGCAGATGCCTTTTCTGGTGCTAGCAGGTTTTGCTTCCGGCGTGGTTGTGGCTGCTGGTACCTTTGCCTTTATTGCTGCCATTGGGATTGTGCCGCGAATGGCCCAAAGAACCAATACAAAACAGTATATTCCTTTTTATGAGGATACCATATTGCTGGGTGGACTGTTTGGTTGCCTTGTGTCGTGCTGGGATTGGAAACTTGGGTTGCAGGGAATACCAGCATTGATTCATGCATTACTTTGCGGTATTTTTGTGGGTGTTTTGGCAATGGCACTGGCCGAAGTGCTGAATGTAATGCCGATTCTTATGCGCAGGGCAAAGCTGAACAAGGGGATTACGTGGTTTGTTGTATCCTTTGCCTTAGGTAAATTATTGGGGTCACTGCTGTATTTTCTCAAAGATGGATTTTATCAGCTCCCATAATGTAAATAGTTTTAGAAAAGTAGTTGCAAATATATCGGCTGTATGTTAATATATAAAAACAAATGTACAGGCCATGGGTACAATGGCATGTGAGCACAGACAGTCAATTGGATATGATATTTCTGACCATTGCTTCCGATGTCATTGCAAAAAGAATCAAGAGAATGTTCTTTTTTCATGGCGTTATGGTGATGGTCTTTCTTTTTGGGGCGAATGTGGAAAAGTGGGTGAACATTCAAATGGAACGAAAACGTATCTCAACAACCGAATTACGCAAGCAAAACAGAAATCAGGTTTTTCGCATCATTTACGATGCAGATGGACCGCTGACAAAACAGGAAATTGCACAACGGCTGCATATGAGTCTACCAACGGTGACACAAAACCTCAAGGAACTCTTTGATGAGAATATTTTAACAGATGCTGGAGCAGATGAATCCACAGGCGGCAGAAAAGCACGTCTGATTAAACTGAATAAAAACGTATATTTTTCTGTGGGCATCGAACTTTCGCCGAAGCATATTCGTTTTATTGCAATCAATCTGAAGGCAGAAGAATTGGCCTATGAAAAATTGGAATATCCCTTCAGCAATACACCGGAATATCGGATGGTATATGCGAAAAAGCTGGAAGAATTTTTGGACCGCTTCGGTTTTTCCAGAGAACGTTTATTGGGTGTTGGCATTACCATGCCTGGTATCATCAATGAGCAGGAAGGCATTGTGGAAATCGCACCGGTTCTGCAGCTGCACCATATGAAGCTTTCTCTCTTAACAGAAGTGATTCCGTATCCTGTATATGTACAGAATGATGCTTCCGCAGGCGGTGTGGCAGAATGGTGGAATTATGATGGACCTTCTGCAATGGCGTATGTGTTCCTGGGGAAAGGTGTTGGTGGTGCACTGATGATTGACGGCAAACCTTTTGAAGGTTTGAACAGACGCAGTGCAGAATTTGGTCATATGTGCATCCATCCCGGAGGAAAAAACTGCAATTGTGGTCGTCAGGGCTGTTTCGAATCCTATTGTTCATCTTCTGTATTAAGCGATGATCTTGGCATGGACATTAAAGATTTTTTCCAGCGCTTGGAGGAAAAAGATCCGTATTATATGGAAATCTGGGATACCTATGTTTCCCATCTTGTAACGGCAATTCATAATATTCATATGGTGCTGGATTGTGAAATCGTAATTGGCGGCATCCTGACACCATATTTGGAAGATTATATGCCGATGATTCGCAAACGTCTGAAAGAAAAGTCATTTTTCCCCGATGAAGAACGGTATATCCATTTGGGAAGATGTCAGGGCAAAGCAAACTGCATTGGTGTAGCACTTCATTTTATTGCAGATTTTTTGGAACAGATTTAAAAAAGAATGAGAAAAAGAATGCATTGTTTTGAAAAGAAATTACTTTTCAGCAATGCATTTTTTTATTTAAAACATAGGAAATAACGAGGCTTTTTTTGAATAAATATAGACGGTCTTTTTTTGTGCATATTAGAATCTAAGTTAGAATTGTCTTAGAAAAATGAACAAAAAAGAGGTTGTGTTTTTATTGTAATACACGAAATATAGTAACTTCCGCTAGGTATATTGACATTGGGAATAGGAATTGATACAATATGCACATAACTTAGAGAAAGCACATTTATAAAACTATTTTGGCTTTCTTGAAAAAGGTTATCAATATGGAGAGGAGATGTATCAAACATGAAAAAGAAATTTTTCGCTTCCTTGATGGCAATGGTTATGGTCTTCGGCTTAGCAGCTTGCGGTGGTTCCGGCGATACTACCACAACTGAAGGCGATGCAGCTGAAGGCGGCGCAGGCGGCAAAATCGGCGTATCTATGCCTACACAGTCCCTGCAGCGTTGGAACCAGGACGGCTCTAACATGAAAGCTGAATTGGAAGCAGCAGGCTATGAAGTTGATCTGCAGTATGCAGGTGACAACGACATTCCTACACAGGTATCTCAGATTGAAAACATGATCGCAGGCGGCTGCGAAGTTCTGGTTGTAGCTGCAATCGACGGTTCTTCCTTGACAACAGCTCTGCAGGGCGCAGCTGAAAAAGGCATCCCTGTAATCGCTTATGACCGTCTGATCATGGATTCCGAAGCAGTTTCTTACTATGCAACATTCGATAACTACAAAGTAGGTCAGATGCAGGGTCAGTACATCGTTGACGCTCTGGATCTGGAAAACGCAGAAGGTCCTTTCAACATTGAATTGGTAACAGGCGCACCCGACGATAACAACGTAAACTTCTTCTTCGGCGGCGCTATGGATGTTCTGCAGCCTTACATCGACAGCGGTAAACTGGTAGTTCCTTCCGGTCAGACAGAAAAAGCTCAGTGTGCAACAGCTAACTGGTCTACAGAAGAAGCTCAGAAACGTTTCGAAAACATCATTTCTTCCGTTGGTTATGGTCCTAACGGCGTGAAACTGGATGCAGTTCTTTGCTCTAACGACTCCACTTCTTACGGCGTACAGAATGCGCTGCAGGCAGCTGGCTACACAGCAGACAACATGCCCATCATCACTGGTCAGGACTGTGATAAACCCAATGTGAAAAACATCGTTTCCGGTCTGCAGTCCATGTCCGTATTCAAAGATACACGTACACTGGCTGAAAAAGTTGTAGGCATGGTTGATGCTATCATGAAAGGCACAGAACCTGAAATCAACGATACAGAAACATACGACAATGGCACAGGCGTAATTCCTTCTTACCTGTGTGACCCCGTTGTAGTAACAGTTGATAACTACAAAGAAATGTTGATTGACTCCGGTTACTATACCGAAGCAGACATTGCTTAAGACCCAATCAAGACTCTCAACAGGGTGAAAGCCGCTGATGAGGGCGGGCGGCAGAGTAACTGCCGCCCGTTTATTTTGCAAAAGAATATGAAAGGAGGGGTTTCAGTGGCAAAAACTATATTGGAAATGCGCAATATCACAAAAACATTCCCTGGGGTAAAAGCCCTGGACAATGTTAATCTGCAGGTGGAAGAAGGGGAGATCCACGCTTTGGTAGGTGAAAATGGTGCGGGCAAGTCCACATTGATGAACGTGCTCAGCGGTATTTATCCCTACGGCTCTTATGAGGGCGATATTATTTATCAAGGTGAGGTTTGTCAGTTCAAAGTCATCAAAGACAGTGAGGCAAAAGGTATTGTTATCATCCATCAGGAACTGGCACTGGTACCATACTTATCCATCGGTGAAAACATGTATCTGGGCAATGAACGGGGTGGCAAATTCCACATTGACTGGGACGAAACTTATAACAAAGCAGATGCACTGCTGAAGGAAGTAGGTCTGCACGAATCTTCTCACACATTGATTAAAGATATTGGTGTCGGCAAACAGCAGCTGGTAGAAATTGCGAAAGCATTGTCTAAAGATGTTAAGCTGCTGATTCTGGACGAACCCACAGCATCATTAAATGAATCTGATAGTAAGGCGCTTTTGGAATTACTGCTGCAGTTCAAGCGCCAGGGAATGACAAGCATTATTATTTCTCATAAATTAAATGAAATTTCTTATGTAGCAGATAAAATCACCATCATCCGTGACGGTTCTACCATTGAAACATTGGTAAAAGGTGTGGATGACTTCTCTGAAGAACGTATCATCAAAGGCATGGTTGGCCGTGACATGTCCAGCCGTTTCCCGAAACGTGAATCTCATATTGGTGAGGTTATGCTGGAAGTCAAAGATTGGACAGTATATCATCCTCAGTTTGAAGGCAGAAAGGTCTGTGACAATGTTTCCATGAATGTCCGTAAGGGCGAAGTTGTCGGGATTTCCGGCCTGATGGGCGCAGGACGTACAGAACTTGCCATGAGTATGTTCGGTCACAGTTACGGCGCAGACATCAGTGGTACCTTAAAACTGCACGGAAAAGAAGTACATCTGAAAACAATCAAACAGGCCATTGAAGCAGGTCTTGCTTATGTAACAGAAGACCGTAAAGGCAATGGTTTGGTTTTGTCAAATCCTATTCGTGTGAATACAACATTGGCACGTATGGAAAAAGTATCTCGTCATGGTGTCATTGACTTTGACGCAGAACGTAGTGTAGCAGAAGACTATAAAAATGCACTGCACACAAAAACGCCCAGTATCGAACAGAATGTTGGCAATCTTTCCGGCGGTAACCAGCAGAAAGTATTGCTGGCAAAATGGATGTTTGCTGATCCAGATGTCCTGATTCTGGACGAACCCACAAGAGGTATTGACGTTGGGGCAAAATATGAAATCTACTGTATCATCAATGATCTGGTTGCAGAAGGAAAATCCGTTATCATGATTTCTTCCGAACTGCCCGAAATCCTGGGTATGAGTGACCGTGTTTATGTTATGAACGAAGGTCGTATGGTAGCTGAACTGCCTATTGAAGAAGCTACTAGTGAAGTGATTATGTCTAAAATCCTGCAGTCCAGTGCGAAGAAATAAGAAAATGAAGGGAGCGTTCTCCGTATGAATAAAGTAAAAGCGGCCATGAAGAAAAATACCATGCTGTTTGTATTGGTAATCGTCACGGTCTTATTCCAAATCTTAATCACAATTAATGGCAAAGGTTCCATGTTTGCGCCGACAAACGTGTCCAACCTGATTATGCAGAACAGTTACGTTGTAATTCTGGCAACTGGTATGTTGCTGTGTATCTTGACTGGTGGTAACATCGACTTGTCCGTTGGTTCCATCGTTGCTTTGGTAGGTGCCGTTTCTGGTATCCTTATCGTAAATATGCAGGTAAATATTTATGTTGCTATGATTGCATGTCTGTTAGTTGGTCTTGCAATCGGTGTTTGGCAGGGCTTCTGGATTGCCTACATGAATATTCCGCCTTTCCTGGTAACCCTTTCCGGTATGCTGGTATGGCGTGGTCTGGCAACAGTCCTTCTGAATGGTACTACCATTTCTCCTTATCCTGATAACTATCTGAAATACTTTACATCTTACATCTCCGGCAGCGATGCCAACAGCACATTGATTATCTCTCTGGTAATTGGTGCTGTATGCTGCGTAGTCATGTTTGCAATTTCTCTGTATGCACAGGCGAAAAAACGTAAAAAAGGTTATGAAACAGGCAATACAACAATGCTGATTATCAAACTAGCAATCATCGCAGTGGTTATGATGGCTGCATGCTACCTGCTGGGTAAAAACAAAGGTATCCCTGTTGTACTGATCCTGCTGGCAATCGTTGTATTGGTATATGACTATTTGACAACACGTACTGTTCCCGGTCGTCACCTGTACGCACTGGGCGGCAACGCAAAAGCAACACAGCTTTCTGGTATTGATACACGTAAGATCATGTTCGGTGCTTATGTAAATATGGCATTCCTGTCCGCAGTTGCTGCTCTGGTCTGCGTAGCACGTTTCAACTCCGCAGCTCCTTCCGCTGGTACTAACTACGAAATGGATGCGATCGGCGCTTGCTTCATCGGTGGTGCTTCCGCATACGGCGGTACTGGTACTGTAGGCGGTGCTGTAATCGGTGCGATCTTCATGGGTATCCTGAACAATGGTATGTCTATTCTGGGTATCGACGCAAACTGGCAGAAAATGATCAAAGGTCTGGTACTGCTGTTTGCCGTAGTATTTGACGTTGTAAGTAAAAAACGTTCCAAATCCTGATTTTAAGGAGGCTTTACAATGAATTATTTGCTTGGTATCGATATTGGTACTTCTGGTACCAAAACGGTGCTTTTTGATGAAGCAGGTCATGGGGTTGCCTCCTATACAGGGGAATATCCTATGGCACAGCCGAAAAATGGTTGGGCTGAACAGGATCCTGCGGACTGGTGGAAAGCCGTTGTAGACGGCATCTGCGCTGTTCTTGCAAAGAGCGGCATTGATGCAGGAGAAATTCGTGGCATTGGTTTATCCGGTCAGATGCATTCTTTGGTGCTGTTGGATGAAAAGGGCGAAGTACTTCGTCCCTCCATCCTGTGGTGTGACCAGAGAACTGCTGTAGAATGTGAAGAAATCCATGCTTTGATGGGCGGCAAAGAACGCTACATTGAAATCACAGCAAACCCTGCACTGACAGGTTTTACTGCTGGTAAAATCCTTTGGGTAAGAAAACACGAACCTGAAATTTATGCAAAAGCGCGCCACATTTTGCTGGCGAAAGACTATATCCGTTATAAACTTTGTAATGTATTTGCGACAGAAGTTTCTGATGCTTCCGGTATGGGCCTGTTGGATGTGCCGAATCGCTGCTGGTCTCAGGAAGTATTGGAAAAACTGGATATTGATCCTGCAATGCTTGCAAAAGTATATGAAAGTCCTGAAGTAACAGGCACTATCACTGCCGAAGCAGCTGCTCTGACAGGATTGAAAGAAGGTACCATCGTTGTAGGCGGTGCTGGCGACAACGCAGCGGCA
>NZ_CAJMDQ010000039.1 GCF_905212195.1 uncultured Anaerotignum sp.
TTCTGCAAAACAGCGTCCAAAGACGTACTGAGAAGCAGTGGAAATTATCTCTTGGAGAACTGAGGAGCACGTCTTGCTGCTTTGAGACCGTATTTCTTTCTTTCTTTCATACGAGGGTCTCTTGTCAGGAAGCCAGCTTTTTTCAGAGCGGGTCTGAAATCGCCGTCAGCCTGCAGCAGAGCTCTGGAGATGCCGTGTCTGATAGCACCTGCCTGACCTGTGAAGCCACCGCCGTGTACGTTCACCAGAACGTCGAATTTAGCTGTTGTTGCTGTCAGTTCCAGGGGCTGACGAACAATAACTTTCAGTGTTTCCAGACCGAAATATTCATCAATGTCTCTTTTGTTGATTGTGATTTTGCCGTTACCGGGTACCAGGTAAACTCTAGCTACAGAAGATTTTCTTCTGCCTGTGCCGTAATATCTAGCTGCTGCCATGATGCTTTCCTCCTTCGATTAAAATTTCAGTTCCAGTACTTCAGGTTTCTGCGCTGCATGGGGATGTTCTGCGCCAGCATATACATGCAGTTTGCCGAACATTTTTCTGCCCAGAGCGTTTTTAGGAAGCATACCTTTTACAGCATGTTCGATTACTCTTTCAGGGTGTGTTTCCAGCATTTTGTCCAGTCTTACTGTTTTCAGACCACCGATGTAGCCTGTGTGGTGGTGATACAGTTTCTGTGTCAGTTTTTTACCTGTCACAGCTACCTTTTCTGCGTTGATAACGATTACATAGTCGCCCATGTCAACGTTGGGTGCATACTGGGGTTTGTTTTTACCTCTTAAGATGTTTGCGATTTCGGAAGCCAGACGGCCCAGTGTCAGGTCTGTTGCATCAACAACGTACCATTTTTTTGTTACATCTGCTTCTTTCGCAATGTAAGTAGTTCTCATGGTTCTTTTACCTCCCTTATAATATTTTCCTTTGACTCTTTGACTTTACGAACGATACGGGAATACCGCCGTAATCTCCATTATGTGGCTTTCCACATAACTTATTGAGTCCCACCTTGAGAAACATATATTCAAAGCGTGAAACACGCTTCAAAATCAAAATAACAGCTTTATTATTATAATACCTGAAAATGCCGCTGTCAAGGGCTTTCTAAGGCAAATCATAATAAATTTCCCGTAAAGTCAGGCCCTGGGGCTCTGCGGTCTGTCCTGCCTGTCTGCGGTCTTTGCCGGCGATGATTTCCGCCACCTTTTCCGGCGGAATTTTCCCCTGTCCCACAGCAATGAGAGTGCCTGCCAGAATCCGTACCATATTATACAAAAAGCCGTCCCCGGTCACCAAAATGCGGATATGGGGGCCTTCCTGCTCCACATGGCAATCAAAAATAGTACGAACTGTTGTGGAAACAGAACTGCCTGCGGCACAGAATGCCGCAAAATCATGGGTTCCCACAAAAGTCTTTGCCCCTTCATTCATTTTTTCCAAATCCAGCGGACTATATACAAATGTGCTGTAAAGCCGCTCCTTGGGATTTTTGTAAGGGCTCTGATAAATATGATACTCGTATGTTTTTTTGATGCAGTCATAGCGAGGATGGAAATCCCCCGGCACTTCCCTTGCCGCCGTCACCACAATATCCTCCGGCAAAAAGGGGCGGATTGCCAGCGGAATTTTTTCCGGCGGAATGGTGGTTTCTACGTCAATAACTGCCCGCTGCCCCAGAGCGTGAACACCCCTGTCTGTACGGCTGGCACCGATACATTCCAATTCCGGATTGCGAAAGAGTGTCCGCAGGGCTTTTTCCACTTCTCCTTCCACCGTCAGCACTTCCGGTGATTTCTGTTTCTGCCACCCACTGTAACGGGTGCCATCATATGCGATTGTCAATAAGATTCTCATGGGTTTTGTTTCCCCTTTCTCTGTTTCCAATACCATGCCAAAAGTCCTACTACAGCCGTCATGCCATAACAGCACACTGCCCGCAGCAAAAGCCCTTTAGCAGGGCCCACACCAAAGCGGTTCAAAAAGGCATCCTGCACATAATACAGGAAAATGCCATGGTACAAATACAAATAAAAACTCATACGGTCAATGCCCTGCACAACTTTCCATGCCATCACACGGTCTGCAATCTTTTTCCCAATCCAGAACAAAAACAAAATAGCACAGAACACATAAAGGGTATGGACATCCTCCAGAAAAGATACCCGGAAAAAGCCACGGTTATTGGCGTAACTCAAAAGCCCATCAGCCAATACAAAAACCACAAAGCCTGTCAGCAGCACGCCCTGATTTTTCCGAATCCCTTCCAGAAATCTGTCGTAATATTTCCCGGCGTAACAGCCCAATACCCAATAAGCCAGATAAGACGTAAATACACGGTCATTGTAGATGAATTCTGTTCCGGGAGAAATCATCCCAATCATGGCAGGCAATCCGCCATGGAACAAGCGCATGAGCATCACAGACGCCAATGCCGCTACCCAGAAATCTACTTTTTCCGTCATTTTTCGCCACAAAGGCATCAGGATATAAAACTGGAAAATGATGATAATAAAGTAAAAAGGTGCAATCATATTCCCCAAGAGCAGAGATTCTCCCAGAAATCCCGCATCAAAGGTATAATACCCTAAATCAATGAGTCCCAAATAGGAAATGATAACGGCAATGACATAAGGCACCCCAATTTTCCGTATTCTGCCCCAGAGAAAAGAGCCGTAGGAAAAAGTCCCTTCCTTACGGAAATACTTCAGGGCAGACAGGAAGATAAATCCCTGCACCACAAAGGCAGACAGCCGCCAAGGCACATATACTCCGAAAAAGGAGATATTTTCCTTGGGCAGTCCCGTCACCGCCACAGAACAAATATGAATCCACATGACCAACAGGCAAAGCACCACGTTGACAAATGAAATTTCCCGATTTCGCATGTTTTCCCCTCCCGAAAACAAAAGGCGTTGACTTCATAAAAAAATAGCCGGAATCCTTAGGAATCAAAGGGCTTCCGGCTATCTTCTTTTTACTTGAATGATATAAGGAATGTTTTACAGTCCGTTTTCCTTCAAAAATCAAGAAAAAGACAAATATTGTTTTTTGAATGGAAACCTGTTTTTTGCCAACACCCTTTTTCTCAAATCATAAATGGCAGATAATTCCCTGCGATACGCAGTGCCACCACAAACACAAGATACACCGCTGTCAGCACAACCGCCCGATAATCCCGGCTTTCCATGTGCATAACGTTCATGCGTGTTCTGTGTTCATCCCCATGGTAACATCTGGCTTCCATAGCCATGGCAAGTTCTTCTGCCCGGCGGAACGCGGAAATGAACAGAGGCACCAGAATGGGAATCATGCTCTTTGCTTTCTGCATCAGGTTCCCGGTATCGAAGTCTGCACCTCTTGCCTGCTGTGCTTTGATGATTTTGTCTGTTTCATCCAACAGTGTGGGAATGAAACGCAGTGCAATGGTCATCATCATCGCGATTTCATGGGCAGGCACACCGATGCGTTTCAGAGGACGCAGGATGTACTCAATGCCGTCTGTCAGCTGAATGGGTGTGGTGGTCAGTGTCAGTACAGAGGAGCCCACAATGAGCAGTACCAGACGCACACACATTTTCACAGCCATATAAATGCCTTCCCATGTGAGATGCAGGAAGCCAAATTCCCAAATCACCTGTTCCCCTTGGGTCAAAAAGAGGTTGATGACCGCCGTAAAGAGAATGATGATGACAATGCTTTTCAAGCCTTTCAGCATGAATTTCAAAGGCACTTTGGATGTTTTAATCACTGCGCCCAAAATCGCTGTTACGCAGACATACCCGATGAAGGTATTGACAACGAACAGTGAAATGATAAACAAAAATGTTACGACAATTTTTACTCTGGCATCCAGCCGATGAATCGGCGATTCTGCCGGATAGTATTGTCCGATGGTTATATCCCGAATCATGATTTCACCTGCTTTACCAGTTTTAATAATACTTCTTTTGCTTCCTTGACGGTATATACGTCTGTGGGCACATCATAGCCACGTTTTTTCAGTTCTGCGAACACATAGCTTACCTGAGGAGCCGCCAGCCCCATCTGTTCCAGTTCTTCCACATGAGAGAAAATTTCCTTGGGTGTGCCCTGCATAGCCGCTTTGCCGCGGTGCATTACAATGATGCGATCCACCAGTTTTGCTACGTCCTCCATGCTGTGGCTTACCAGAATAACGGTGATGCCTCGTTTGTCATGAAGGTCTTTGATTGCCTGCAGGATTTCGTCACGGCCTCTAGGGTCCAGACCTGCTGTAGGCTCGTCCAGAATAAGCACTTCAGGATTCATAGCAAGTACGCCCGCAATGGCCACACGGCGTTTCTGACCGCCGGAAAGCTCAAAGGGGGATTTTTCGTAAATCTCCTCGGAAATGCCAACGGTTTCCAGTGCGGAAACGACGTTGCGATGGATTTCTTCTTCTGTCAGCTTCAGGTTTGTAGGGCCAAAAGCTACATCTTTATATACTGTCATTTCGAAAAGCTGGTATTCGGGATACTGGAAGGCCAGACCAATGCGGCGGCGCACTTCCTTCAGCTTTGTTTTGTCTTTGTGAATGTTTTCCCCGTCCAGCAGGATTTCTCCGGATGTGGGAGAAATGATGCCGTTGAGATGCTGGATCAATGTGGATTTCCCGGAGCCAGTATGACCGATAAGGCCAATGAACTCCCCTTTCTGGATTTCCAGTGTCACATCATCCAGCGCAACTTTTTCGAATGCCGTACCGGGATTGTAAACATGGGTCAAGTGGTTGATTTTAATTGACATATCGCACCTACCATTTCTTCAATCGTTAATATATCCGCAGGCAGGTCTACGCCTTCCTTTCGCAGCAAATAAGCCACTTCTGTCACCTGCGGCACGTCCAGACCGTATTTCTGCAAAGTTTCCACCTGTGAAAAAATCTCCTTGGGTGTACCCTGCATCACCAGATCCCCGTCGTCAATGACAAAGACCTTGTCTGCCCGTACGGCTTCATCCATATAATGGGTAATCAGAATCATCGTGATTCCTTCTTCCCTGTTCAGTCTTTCGATGGTTTCCATAACCTCTCTGCGTCCTACAGGGTCCAGCATGGCTGTAGGCTCGTCCAGTACGATGCACTGGGGCTTCATAGCCAACACGCCAGCAATGGCGATACGCTGTTTCTGACCGCCGGAGAGCTTAGAAGGCGTATGGGTTGCATATTCACTCATACGCACCGTTGCCAGAGCTTCATCCACACGCTTGCGGATTTCCTTTGGCTCTACGCCCATATTTTCGGGGCCGAAAGCAATGTCTTCTTCTACCACCGTTGCTACCAGCTGGTTATCGGGATTCTGGAATACCATCCCCGCTGTCTGGCGGATTTCCCAAACCAGTTCGTCATTTTTTGTATCCATATCATCCACCCAAAGGGTACCGCCTGTGGGCTGCACCAAGGCGTTGATATGTTTCGCAAAGGTAGATTTGCCAGAGCCGTTATGTCCCAGCACCGCCACAAAATCACCTTTGTTGATTTCGATGTTTACGTTTTTCAAGGCCGCAACCTTTTCTTCCACTGTGCCATGATCCGTTTCCAAAACCCTTACATATTCGTAAGTCAGATCTTTGGCCTTCACCATTTTCATCGCTTCTTTGTTCACCTTTTTCCTCCGTGAAAATCATATTTTTCACACTTAAAGTCTATGGTAAAAAATACTCACAGCTATCAATAAGATACCTTTTTTCCGCCAAAAAGTCAAGAAAAAACGGCTTTTCCTCTTTTCTTTCTATGCTTTACAGAGATGTGACAAAAGGACATTTGTCTTAAAAAATTCTTCTGTTTTCTGAGATATTCCTGTAACACAAGTGCAAACAAGCTGTAACGGTAACTTTACCTTCCTGTAACCTACGATTCACTTTTCTGTGGTATGATATGACCATGAAAAGAAAAAATTCGACAAAGGAGGTTTTCCAGTATGAACATGAAAAAATTAATGATTGCAGCAGCCGTAGTATTCTCCCTGTCTTTTGCCACAGGTATGACATATTCTTTCCAGGCATCCAACGCATTGGAAAACGCTCCTGTAGCAGAAACAACCACCACAGAAGAACCCGTGGCACTGGTTTCTGCAAGCACATCCATTCGCTAAATAACATTCATTGTATATCTCCTAACCTAATAAAAAAGTCGGAATCTATGCAGATTTCGGCTTTTTTATGTTGTCAGAAAACCTTTGTTTTGCATAAAAAAAGACATACACAGAGCAACTTTCCCTTAAGAACACATTGGTTTTCTTCATTTCTTAAGGTAAAGTGCGACAGCTGTCTTCAGAAGAAAATATACCAAATAAAATCTCAGTAAAAAAATAAGCTGGAACCCTTTCTCAAGGATTCCAGCTATATTTCTTTTTCTTATGAAGCAGCACGGAATGTGTCTGCCTGAATTCATAAAAATTAAACCAGTTCGATGATAACTTCCATCGCACCGTCGCCTTTACGAGCGCCCAGTTTCACAATTCTTGTGTAACCGCCGTTACGGCCAGCGTATTTAGGAGCGATTTCGTCGAACATTTTTGCAGCCATGTCAACTTTTTTGCTGTTCTTTCTGATTTTTTTGCCATCAGCAGGAACTTCTGTAACAGGGTACAGGTAAGCCAGCATCTGACGTCTAGCTGCCAGTCTGGAAGGTTTATCCTTCTTAACTGTTTTCTTAACTTCGTCATAAACAGTTACTTTTTTGCCGTTTACAACTTCTTTCACTCTTTTGCCGTTAGCGTCTTTTTTCGCTACTTTTGCTGTTACTTCAACTTCTTCGAAGTTTTCTCTTTCTTTCACAGCCAGAGTGATCAGTTTTTCAGCGATTCTTCTTACTTCTTTCGCTCTTGTTTCTGTTGTTTTGATTTTACCGTGGTACAACAGGTTTGTAACCTGGTTTCTCAGCAGAGCTTTTCTCTGAGGAGTTGTTTTACCCAGTTTTCTATATCCGGATGCATGCATTGTTGAATCCTCCTTGTTCTCACCTGCAAAACTTACCCCGACCCCACTGCTTCTTCGGGCTTACGTGTGTCGTAATTTCGCAGTAAATAATAGTAGCCGATTATTCGTCGCTGGGTCTGAGTGCCAGTCCCAGTTCCGCCATTTTGTTCAGTACTTCTTCCAGGGACTTGCGGCCCAGGTTTCTTACCTTCATCATTTCTTCTTCTGTCTTGTTTGCCAGGTCTTCCACGGTGTTGATACCTGCACGTTTCAGGCAGTTGTAAGAACGCACGGACAGATCCAGTTCTTCAATGCTCATTTCCAGAACTTTTTCTTTCTTGCCTTCTTCTTTTTCAACCATGATGGAAGCATCTTTCGCATTGTCAGAAAGATCGATGAACAGGTTCAAATGCTCATTCAGAATCTTTGCACCGTAGCTAACTGCATCGTCGGGCGCAATGGTTCCGTTTGTCCAGACTTCCAGAGAGAGCTTGTCATAGTCAGTGATCTGACCAACACGAGTATTTTCAACCAGGAAGTTCACTCTTGTAACAGGTGTGAAAATACTGTCTACCGGAAGCATGCCGATTGGCTGATCGTCTTTTTTGTTCTTGTCGGCACCAACATAGCCGCGGCCTTTCTGAATGGTGATTTCCATATACAGTTTGCTGCCAGGGCCACCGGAAAGTGTCGCAATATGATGGTCAGGATTCAGGATTTCGATGTCGCTGTCTGCTTTGATGTCAGAGCCTTTGACTTCGCCTTCGCCTTCCATGTCAATGTACGCAATTTTCGGTTCGTTGCCTTCGCTGGTGTTTTTGATTGCCAGCCCTTTCAGATTCAGGATAATTTCTGTCACGTCTTCTTTTACGCCAGGAATCACGCTAAATTCATGAAGTACGCCGTCAATTTTTACGTTGCTGACTGCTGCGCCAGGCAGGGAAGAAAGCAGGATTCTTCTCAGGGAGTTGCCCAGAGTTGTGCCATAGCCTCTTTCCAGAGGTTCTACCACAAATTTGCCATAAGTTCCGTCCGGTGCCATCTCAGCAATTTCAATGCGAGGTTTCTCAAATTCAAACACTCATTCAAACCTCCCTTTTTTATGATAGATGGCCGCAAGGAAAAATGCCTTGCGGCTTTAGAATTGACTTCACTGCACAATCGAGATTGATTATTTGGAGTACAGTTCGACGATCAGTGTTTCTTCAACGGGAACATCGATCTGTGCTCTTGTGGGTTTCGCAACTACGGTGCCGCTCAGTGCATCGTGGTTAGCTGTCAGCCATTCGGGTACCAGTCTGCCGTCTGTTACAGCCAGAACGTCTTTGTATCTCTGAATGGTTTTGTATTTTTCTTTTACTTCAACAACGTCGCCAACTTTAACCTGGTAAGAAGGGATATCTACAGGTTTGCCGTTAACTGTAACGTGTTTGTGACGAACGATCTGTCTAGCTTCTTTTCTTGTTCTGCCGTAACCCAGACGGAACATTACGTTGTCCAGTCTCATTTCCAGCAGCATCAGAAGGTTTTCACCAGGGATACCTTCTTTTTTAGCGATTTTTTCAGCCTGTGCATAGTAGCCACGGAACTGTTTTTCCAGTACGCCGTAGATGAATTTAGCTTTCTGCTTTTCTCTCATCTGCAGACCGTATTCGCTCATTTTTCTGTTTGCTCTCAAGTTCTGTTTTTTGGATTTTTTATCAATACCCAGGTAGATGGGATCCAGATTCAGGGATCTGCATCTTTTCAATACTGGTACTCTATCTCTAGCCATTATTCTTACACCTCCTGAAAATTATACTCTTCTGCGTTTGGGTGGTCTGCAACCATTGTGAGGAACGGGTGTAACGTCTCTGATAAGTGTTACATCCAGACCTGCAGCCTGCAGAGCGCGGATTGCAGCTTCACGTCCGCTACCGGGACCTTTAACGAAAACTTCGATTGTTTTCAGACCGTAGTCGGAAGCAGCTTTAGCAGCTGTGTCTGCTGCCATCTGTGCAGCATAAGGAGTAGATTTTCTGGAGCCTCTGAAGCCCAGCTGACCTGCGGATGCCCAGGACAGAGCATTACCTACTGCGTCAGTGATTGTAACGATTGTATTGTTAAAAGTAGACTGGATATGAGCCTGACCACGTTCTACTTTTCTTTTGTCACGGCGTCTGCGAGTTGTAGCTTTTTTCACAGTTTTCTTAGCCATTTCTTCAAACCTCCTTCATGAAATCAATTATTTCTTCTTGTTCGCAACAGTCTTTCTAGGACCTTTTCTTGTTCTTGCGTTTGTTTTTGTTTTCTGACCTCTTACAGGCAGGCCTTTTCTATGACGAATGCCTCTGTAGCAGCCGATTTCAATCAGTCGTTTGATGTTCAGAGCGATTTCTCTTCTCAGGTCACCTTCTACAGTCTGAGTTCTGTCGATGACGTCACGGATTCTAGCAACTTCTTCATCAGTCAGATCTCTAACTCTTGTATCCAGGTCTACGCCTGCTTCTTTCAGAATACGAACAGCACTGGAATGGCCAATGCCATAAACGTATGTCAAACCAACTTCAACGCGTTTTTCTCTTGGTAAGTCTACACCAGCAATACGTGCCATGTATATCTTGCACCTCCTATGATAATTCCTCTATCTATAACAAAAAAAGTTCAAAATAATATTCGCATAAATATGTTGTAAGCGTTGGGCATTACAAACGAGAAGAACAGCCGTCAGTCTGCCTGCTGCTCCCGCTATTAACTGTATGCTCCTTCGTCCTACCTTGACGGATTTACCAACGACTTCCGAGGACGTTTACCCCCGTAAAGCCATAACGAAATCATCAGCCTTGTTTCTGTTTATGCTTGGGATTTTCACAAATGACCATTACACGACCTTTTCTTTTGATGATTCTGCATTTTTCACACATGGGTTTTACAGATGGTCTTACTTTCATTGTGATCGCTCCTTCCTTATTTCGCTCTCCAAATGATTCTGCCCTTTGTCAGGTCATAAGGAGACATTTCCACTAACACTTTGTCACCGGGCAAAATACGGATGAAATTCATACGCAGCTTGCCGGAGATATGCGCCAAAATCTGATGGCCGTTTTCCAGTTCCACCTGAAACATGGCGTTCGGTAATTTTTCCAGCACGGTTCCTTCTACTTCAATAACGTCATTTTTTGACAAGACCAAGAACCTCCTTAAATTATGTTTCCGCCAACTTCTTGTACTTTTTGATGGCCTTTGCGATATCCGCATCCAGGACATAAGCCCCTTCGGCCAGTTTATCGGCCAAAACCGTGTCCACATATCCGGTTGGCTGCACGTGGATCATCTTCTTGCGTTTTGGCCTTGCAATCTTGCGGCGTTTGCCGTCTGCCAGATAGACATAAGCCCCTTCCACAAAAAGCACCATCAACGTATCGCCCTTGTCGTGGCCGCTTTTGGAATAAACCACTTGCCCGCTCTGATATTCCATCGTTCTCACCTCATTACATTCGTGGGATAACGTAAGGATTTTGACTTTTCAGCCGCCATCAAAACGGTATCATTTCTATTTCGTGGAGTCTTTCTCCACCGAAGCCGCTCTTAGCTGCTCCCCGAAAATTTTCACATTGACTTAAGCAACGCGTTCCCTTCTTGCTCAGGCGTCCAGACCAGCGATGATCGCTTTTGTGATCTCGTCGATGGGCATGGTGCCGTCTACTTCAAAGAGAATACCTTCTTTTTCATAAAAGCCTACCAGAGGTTCGCTCTGCTCGTGGAATGTCTGGATACGTTTCTGACCAGCTTCCACTGTGTCGTCTTTACGCTGCGTCAATTTTTCGCCGCATACATCACAGATACCCTCAACTTTGGAAGGAAGGAACATTTTGTTATATGTTGCACCGCATTTGGGACAAGTCTGTCTTGCTGTCAATCTTTCCAGCATCACTTCGTCAGGTGCGTTGATATAAACAACTTTATCCAGTTTTACCATTTCTTCCAGTTTTTCCGCCTGTACTACTGTACGAGGGAAACCATCCAGAATGAAACCTTTTGCGCAGTCGTCTTTTTTGATTCTTTCCTGAACGATCGCGATGATCAGTTCATCAGAAACCAGACCGCCTGCTGCCATAATGGATTTCGCCTGATTACCAAGCTCTGTTCCTTTTGCCACTTCTTCTCTGAGCATATCGCCTGTAGAAATATGAGCGATGCCGTAATGTTTCACCAGTCTTGCTGCCTGTGTGCCTTTGCCGGCTGCAGGCGCACCAATGAGTACCAATTTCATATACGAATCAACCTCTTTTCTTTATAGGCCTTCTCTCTGTTTTTCTCCCCAAGTAACAACCGGCGGGAAATGCATGCTGCATTCCCCAGGCGGCTGCTATTATTCGCTCAAAAATCCTTTATAGTGACGCATCAGCAACTGGCTTTCCAGTGCTTTTACGATATCCAGTGTAACGCCAACTACGATGATCAGTGTAGTACCACCGAAGCCAACATTCACTTTGAAGATCCACTGCAGCGCAACAGGCACCATAGCCAGAATTGCGTAGCAGATTGCGCCAACCAGTGTGATTCTGCTTACCACTCTGGTGATATAAGCGCTGGTGGGCTGACCGGGTCTGATACCAGGGATGAAGCCACCGTTCTTCTTCATGTTCATCGCGATTTCATTGGGGTTGATCACGATGGATGTGTAGAAATATGTGAAGAAGATAATCAATAATACATACAGACACGCACCGATGGGGTGTGTCATATTCAGAACTTCGATCACCTTTGTGAAAACTTCACCCTTGTTGGGGATAAAGTTACCAATCTGCTGCGGGAACTGCAGCAAAGAGATTGCAAAGATGATGGAGATAACGCCGGAAGTATTTACCTTGATCGGCATTGTTGTGTTTCTGCCGCTGGCCTGTTTTCTGCCAACCATTTTGGAAGAATACTGCACGGGCAGTCTTCTTTCACCACGGTTTACGCAAACGATGAATGCCAGAACGATGAGCAGAATCACCAGAATTGCAGCAACCTTTACCGCACCCATTGCACCGGAACCGCTGATCATGTAGTACAGGCTAGCTGCACCAGTAGGCAGACCGGAAACGATGTTGATAAAGATTACCATGGAAGAACCATTGCCAATCCCTTTTGCTGTAATCTGTTCTGCCAGCCACATGACGAATGTGGAACCGCAAACCAGAGTTACAACAGAAGCAACATAGTACAGCATATTTGCTTCCACATACATGTTCTGATAGGTATATGTTAACCCAATACCCTGTATGAGCGCAAGTATTACTGTTAAATATCTGCTATAAGACTGCAATTTTTTTCTGCCTTCGGGGCCTTCTTTGGAAAGCTGCTCGAATTTGGGAATCGCGATGGTCAACAGCTGCATGATGATGGAAGCATTGATATAAGGACCAATACCCATTGCAAAGATTGACCAGCTGGAGTTTGCACCGCCAGCGATCATGCTGTACAGTGTGCCAACACCTGCGGATTCTCTTGCCGCAACAACGCTTGCTGCGTCAATACCAGGCAGAGCAATTTGTGTACCGATTCTGATGATCGCGAAGATCATCAGAGTGTACAGAATCTTGTTTCTGATTTCTTTCGTCTTCCAAGAGTTTACGAAAATCTTAAACAATTAGATCACCTCTGCTTTGCCGCCGGCTGCTTCGATTTTTTCCTGAGCTGTTTTGCTGTAGAAGTTTACTTTAACGGTCAGCTTTCTTTCCAGATCGCCTTCGCCAAGAATCTTCACGCCATCTCTAGGATTACTGATCAAACCTACGGCTTTCAAAGCATCGATATCTACTACTGCGTCGTTTTCAAATACATTCAGCATGGAAACGTTGATAGCAACGATTTCTTTGCTGTTTCTGCATGTGAAGCCTCTTTTAGGGAGTCTTCTGTACAAAGGCATCTGACCGCCTTCGAAGCCGCACTTGCCGCCGGAACCGGAACGCTGGCCCTGACCTTTGTGACCTCTGCCTGCTGTCTTACCGTTGCCGGTTGCATGACCTCTGCCTCTTCTCCAATTTTTTTCTCTGGAGCCTTCAGCAGGTCTCAATTCGCATAAGTTCATTATGGCACCTCCTAAAATTAAACTTCTTCAACTTTTACAAGGTGGCTAATCTGATGAATCATGCCTCTGATAGCCGCGTTGTCCTGTTGAATCACGCTGCTGTTTGTCTTTCTCAGACCCAGCGCCTGTACTGTTTTTTTATGTTTCGGAATTGCTCCGATTGTAGATTTCACCAATGTGATTTTAATTTCAGCCACTGTCAATTCCTCCTTAACCCAAGAGTTCTTCTACAGTAATGCCACGCAGTTTAGCTACTGCTTCAGGTGTTGTCGCTCTGGACAAACCTTCGATTGTAGCGCTTACTACGTTACGTTTGTTGTTGGAACCCAGGGATTTTGTTCTGATGTTGCGGATACCTGCCAATTCCAATACGGCACGAGCAGGGCCACCAGCGATGATACCGGTACCTTCTGCAGCAGGCATCAGCAGAACGCTTGCGCTGCCGTATGTGCCTGTAACGCCGTGGAAGATGCTGTCTACATCATTTCTGTTTACTTCGATGATGTTTTTCATAGCGTCTTCTTTCCCTTTGCGGATAGCATCGGGGATTTCAGCAGCTTTACCAACGCCGCAGCCTACGTGACCGTTGCCGTCGCCAACAACAACCAGTGCGGAGAATCTCATGGTACGACCGCCTTTAACAACTTTTGTTACGCGGTTGATGGTAACTACTTTATCTTTCAGATCTAAAGTGCTTGGATCGATTCTTTTCAACTTGCTTTCCTCCTTGCCTTAGAATGTCAAACCGGCTTCTCTTGCTGCTTCCGCCAGGGCTTTGATTTTGCCGTGGTAAATGAAACCGCCACGGTCGAATACAACTTCTGTGATACCTTTTTCTACTGCTTTTTTAGCGATAGCTTCGCCAACAGCTGCTGCAGCTGCTACAGTATCAGTATGTTCCAGTGTGCTAGCGATTTCAGATTCCATTGTGGAAGCTGCTACCAGTGTATGATGTGCAACGTCGTCGATGATCTGTGCATACATGTGTTTGTTAGATCTGAACACTGCCAGTCTGGGTCTCATTGCTGTACCCTTCACATGGTTGCGGATTCTGTAATGTCTTTTCTTACGAGCCGCTGCACGAGATGGCTTGTTAATCATAGTATTTTCACTCCGTTTCTTTCAAATCAGTCACTTTCCGATATAAACAATCACGCTGCGTGCGTCAGATTATTTCTTACCGGTCTTACCAACTTTACGTCTAATATATTCGTCAGAGTATTTAATACCTTTGCCTTTATAGGGTTCGGGGGGACGTTTTGTTCTGATTTCAGCAGCAAACTGTCCAACTTTTTCTTTATCAATACCCTTAACAATGATTTTGTTTGTGCCTTCTACGATGGATTCGATACCTTCGGGATCTTCCATTTCTACAGGGTGAGAATAACCCAGTGTCAGGGTCAGTTTCTTACCGGATTTTGCAGCTCTGTAACCAACACCGTTGATTTCCAGTGTTTTTTCATAACCCTGAGTAACACCAACGATCATGTTGAAGATCAGAGTTCTTGTCAGGCCGTGTAATGCTTTATTTCTTTTCAGGTCGTTGGGTCTTGTTACCACAATCTGACCATCTTCCATTGCGATATGCATGTCTGCGGATAATTTTCTTTCCAGTGTGCCTTTGGGGCCTTTCACTGTCAGCAGGTTATCTTCACCGATTTTAACTTCAACACCGGCAGGTACTGCTACGGGCAATTTACCGATTCTAGACATGGTCTGCACCTCCTAATACTTGTCGATTTATATTACCAAACGAAAGCAACAACTTCGCCGCCAACGCCTGCTTTTCTTGCTTCTTTATCTGTCATCAAGCCGTGGCTTGTGGAAATGATGGCAATTCCCAGACCGCCCAGAACTTTAGGCAGTTCGTCTTTGCCTGCGAAAACTCTCAGGCCGGGTTTGGAAATTCTTTTCAGGCCTGTGATAACTTTTTCATTTTTATCTGCACCATATTTCAGGCTGATACGCAGTGTGGATTTGATACCATCTTCGATTACTTCGTAACCTTTTACGTAACCTTCTTTAGTTAAAATGTCCGCAATTGCTTTCTTCATCTTGGAAGAAGGAACATCTACTGTATCGTGTTTCGCAATATTACCGTTTCTGATTCTAGTGAGCATATCTGCGATAGGGTCGCTCATGGACATTGTCAATTCCTCCTTTCGTTATTACCAGCTTGCTTTCTTTACGCCGGGAATCTGACCTTTGTATGCCAGTTCACGGAAGCAAATACGGCAAATTCCATATTTTTTCAGTACAGAGTGAGGTCTGCCGCACACTCTGCAACGTGTGTAAGCTCTTGTAGAGAATTTAGGTTTTCTCTGCTGCTTTACAACCATAGATGTTTTAGCCATTTTTGTCCCTCCCTTGATTATTTTGCGAATGGCATACCGAACAATCTCAGTAATTCTCTTGCTTCTTCGTCTGTTTTCGCTGTTGTTACGAAAACGATATCCATACCTCTGATTTTGTCTACTTTATCGTATTCGATTTCAGGGAAGATCAGCTGTTCTTTGATACCCATTGTGTAGTTACCTCTGCCGTCAAAGCTGTTAGCTTTCACACCACGGAAGTCACGTACACGAGGCAGCGCAATGTTGATCAGTCTGTCAGCGAATTCGTACATTCTGTCGCCTCTCAGTGTAACTTTGCAACCGATGTTCATGCCTTCACGCAGTTTGAAGTTTGCAACGGATTTTTTTGCTTTTGTTACCAGAGGTTTCTGACCGGAAATGGTAGCCATATCCTTTACAGCGCCGTCCAGAACTTTCGCATTTTCTTTTGCTTCGCCTACGCCCATGTTGATGATGATTTTTTCAATCTTGGGTACAGCCAGCTTGTTTGTATATGAAAACTTTTTAGTCATTTCAGGGATAATTTCTGTGTTATAGAAATCTCTTAATCTGCTCATTGTTTACCTCCTTTCACAGGGATTAGTCGATAACTTCGCCTGTTTTTTTCGCTACTCTTACTTTTTTACCGTCTTTGATCATTGCACCCAGGCGTGTTGCTTTGCCGTTGTGCAGGTACATTACGTTGGAAGCGTGGATGGAACCTTCTTTTTTCACGATGCCGCCCTGCTGATTCTGCATGGAGGGTTTTGTGTGTTTGGAAATCATGTTTACGCCTTCAACGATGACACGGTTGTTTTTTCTATCTACATGAAGGATCTTGCCTTCTTTGCCTTTGTCTTTACCAGCGATGACAACAACTTTGTCACCTGTTTTCAATTTCATGTTAGCCACCTAGCACACCTCCTTATAATACTTCCGGTGCCAGAGAAAGAATTTTCATGAACTGTTTCTCTCTCAGCTCTCTTGCAACGGGCCCGAAGATACGAGTACCTCTGGGGTTTTTGTCATCTTTGATGATAACTGCTGCGTTTTCGTCGAATCTGATATAGCTGCCGTCTGCTCTGCCTACGGGATGAACGGTTCTAACGACTACTGCTTTTACAACGTCGCCTTTTTTAACAACACCGCCGGGTGTTGCGTCTTTAACTGCAGCTACGATAATATCGCCAACTCCTGCATATCTTCTGGTGGAACCACCCAGTACTCTGATGCAAAGGAGTTCTTTTGCTCCTGAATTGTCTGCTACTTTCAATCTGGTTTCTTGCTGAACCATCTAAATTCCTCCTCTCTGCAGGATTATTTTGCTTTTTCGATGATGCTTACAAGTCTCCATCTCTTGTCTTTGGACAGAGGTCTTGTTTCCATAACCTTTACACGGTCGCCGATACCGCATTCGTTGTTTTCGTCATGGGCTTTCAGCTTGTAAGTTCTGTTTACGATCTTACCATACAAAGGGTGTTTTACTTTATCTTCTACAGCAACTACGATTGTTTTGTCCATCTTGTCGCTGACTACTCTACCGATTCTGGTTTTACGAAGATTTCTTTCTTCCACGTTGTGTGCCTCCTTTCGCTAAACCGTGTTTATTATTTTACTTCTCTTGCTTTCTGTGTCATTACTGTCTGGATTCTTGCGATGTTCTTACGAACTTCCTTGATTCTTGCTGTGTTATCCAACTGATTTGTTGCGTTCTGGAATCTCAGGTTGAACAGTTCTTTTTTAGCGGAAACAAGGTCCTTCTGTAATTCATCAGCAGTTTTACCCATCAATTCACTTACATAACCTTTTGTTTTCACTGATGATCACCTGCCATTTCTGCTGCTTCTGCCTTGGAAACGATTTTGCACTTGATGGGCAGTTTGTGGATTGCCAGTCTCAGTGCTTCTCTTGCTGTTTCTTCTGCAACGCCGCCGATTTCAAACATAACTCTGCCGGGTTTTACTACTGCTACCCAATATTCGGGAGCGCCTTTACCGGAACCCATACGAGTACCGATAGGTTTTGCGGAAACGGGTTTGTCAGGGAAAATTTTGATCCAAACGTCACCGCCACGTTTAATATGTCTTGTCATCGCAACACGAGCTGCTTCGATCTGATTGGATGTGATCCATGTGGGTTCCATAGCCATGATACCGAAGTCGCCGTAAGTAACTTTGTTACCTCTGTAAGCGCGGCCTTTCATAGAACCTCTCTGCTGTTTACGATGTTTTACTCTTTTAGGCATTAACATAATTACTTAGCGCCTCCTTCCTTTTTCGCTGCTTTTACAGGAAGTACCTCACCTTTGTAAATCCAAACCTTTACGCCCAGTTTGCCGTATGTTGTATCAGCTTCTGCGAAGCCGTAGTCGATGTCTGCGCGCAGTGTCTGCAGGGGGATGGTACCGTCATGGTAGCTTTCAGTACGAGCAATATCAGCGCCGCCCAGACGACCGCTTACTGCTGTTTTGATACCTTTTGCACCGAATTTCATTGTTCTGCCCATTGCCTGTTTCATTGCACGACGGAATGTTACACGGTTTTCCAGATCCAGTGCGATTCTTTCAGCAACCAGCTGAGCGTCTGTTTCGGGTCTTTTGATTTCTTCAATGTTCACAGCAACCTTCTGGCTTGTCATTTTCTGGATTTCGCCTTTCAGTTCTTCGATTGCCTGACCATTTTTACCGATTACGATACCGGGTTTTGCTGTATATACGCTAATCTTTACGCGGCCAGCTGTTCTTTCGATAGCGATTTTGGAAACGCCTGCTGCGTAGAGTTTCTTTTTGATGAATTTTCTGATTTTAACGTCTTCTACCAGGTAATCAGCAAAGTCTTTTTCAGCATACCATTTGGTATCCCAGTCTTTGATGATACCGACTCTTAATCCATGTGGATTTACTTTCTGTCCCATTGTGTACCTCCTTATCTCTCATTGAGAATGATGGAAATGTGGCAAGATCTTTTCAGAATGCGGTAAGCTCTGCCCTGTGCTCTGGGGCGGATTCTCTTCATTGTAGGACCCTGATCTGCACTTACCTCTTCTACATACAGTTTGCTCACGTCCATACCCAAGTTGTTTTCTGCGTTTGCCATTGCGGATTTCAGAACTTTCGCAATGATTTCAGAAGCATATCTTGGAGAATAATTCAACATCGCTGCTGCTGTTACAACGTCTTTGCCTTTGATCTGATCCAGAACGATTTTTGCTTTTGTTGCAGGAATACCTACATATTTAGCAGTAGCGTGGGGTCTTTTTTCCTGTGTTGCAATGTTTCTTTCTTTCTTAATTTGGCTTCTATGACCTTTTGCCATGAACGAAACCTCCTTTCGTTTCAAACTTATTACCGAACTCTAGATTTCTTTTCTGCGTCTTTGCCGTGGCCTCTGTAAGTTCTTGTCAGAGCGAATTCGCCCAGTTTGTGGCCAACCATGTCTTCTGTGATATATACGGGAACATGTCTTCTGCCGTCATAAACCGCGATTGTATGACCGATCATATCGGGGTAGATTGTAGAACGGCGAGACCATGTTTTGATTACGTTCTTTTCGCCTGCTGCGTTCATTGCGTCGATTTTCTTCAGCAGATGATCGTCAGCGAAAGGTCCCTTTTTCAGTGATCTGCTCATTATTTCATCCTCCTTGTTTCATGCTCTGTGCTCATGCGGCACATCGAAATTCATTAGCCGTTTCTACGACGAATGATATATTTGTTGGAAGCTTTGTGTTTGTTTCTTGTTTTGTAGCCCATTGCAGGTTTGCCCCAAGGTGTCATAGGAGATGGACGACCGATAGGTGCTCTACCTTCACCACCACCGTGAGGGTGATCGTTAGGGTTCATTACGGAACCTCTTACTGTAGGTCTGATACCCATGTGACGTTTTCTACCTGCTTTACCGATGTGAACCAGTTCGTGGTCGATGTTACCAACCTGACCGATTGTTGCTCTGCATTCGATGGGCAGCAGTCTCATTTCGCCGGAGGGCAGTTTAACTGTTGCATATTTGCCTTCTTTTGCCATCAGCTGTGCAACGTTACCAGCGGAACGAACCAGCTGGCCGCCTTTGCCGGGTTTCATTTCGATATTGTGGATGTTAGCACCAACGGGGATCATGCTCATAGGCAGTGTGTTACCTACTTTAACTTCAGCTTCAGGGCCGTTCATTACGTGGTCGCCAACATGCAGACCAACGGGAGCCAGAATGTAGGATTTTGTACCGTCAGCGTAAACGATCAGAGCGATGTTTGCTGTTCTGTTAGGATCGTATTCGATTGCTTTTACTGTTGCAGGAATACCATCTTTGTTGCGTTTGAAGTCTACCAGTCTGTATTTGATCGCAGCGCCGCCGCCTTTGTGACGAACTGTGATTTTACCCTGGTTATTTCTACCGGAGTTTTTCTTCAGGTGTACCACCAGAGATTTCTCGGGTGTGGATTTTGTGATTTCATCAAATGCGGACACTGTCATGTGTCTTCTGGACGGTGTATATGGCTTATATCTTTTAATTGCCATTTTTTCCACTCCTTTCGATAAGTGTTTATCTGTCTACACGTTTCCGTGTGTTTTTCGTTCAAGTGCCTTCCGGATTACATACCCTGGAAGATTTCGATGTCTTTGCTGTCAGCAGCCAGTTTAACAACTGCTTTTTTGAATTTTTTTGTTTTGCCGAAGATATAACCTCTTCTTTTGGGTTTGCCGCTGTAGTTCATTGTGTTAACAGCTGCTACCTTCGCGCCTTCGAACATTTTTTCAACTGCTTCTTTAACCTGAGCTTTTGTAGCTTCGGGATGAACCAGGAAAGTATATTTTTTATCATCCAGAACAGCCATACTGTTTTCTGTGATAACGGGTCTCAAGATTACGTCATAATATTTCAGATCTGCCATTATGCGTACACCTCCTCGATTTTCGCTACCGCGTCTTTTGTTACAACCAGTGTGTTGTATTTCAGCAGGTCGTAAACGTTGATTGTGCTTACGGAAGCTGTTTTTACATCAGGGATGTTTCTAGCGGACAGCATTACGTTTGTGTTTGTACCATCCATAACGATCAGCGCTTTGCCGCAGTTGATGTTAGCCAGTACTTTAGCCATATCTTTTGTCTTAACTTCTGCCAGGTTCAGTTCATCCAGAACGATGATTTTGCCTTCAGCAACTTTTGTAGACAGTGCGGACTGCAGTGCCAGTCTTTTTACTTTTTTGTTCAGTTTGAAGGAGTAATCTCTCGGCTTGGGAGCGAATACTACGCCACCGCCAACCCACTGAGGGGAACGGATGGAGCCGTGTCTTGCTCTACCTGTGCCTTTCTGTCTCCAAGGTTTTCTACCACCGCCACGTACTTCTGCACGTGTTTTTGTGCTCTGTGTGCCCTGTCTCTGGTTAGCCAGATACTGAACTACTGCCAGGTGCATCACATGTTCATTTGCTTCTATTCCGAAAATAGCGTCGTTCAGGTCGATGTTGCCTACCTGTTCGCCATTCATGTTCATTACTGCAACGTTTGCCATGTTAGTTTCCTCCTTTCGTAAAGTTTATCAAGCCTTTACGCTGTCTTTGATTACCAGAACAGAACCTTTAGGGCCGGGAACTGCGCCTTTGATCAGCAGCAGGTTCTTTTCTGCATCAGCACGAACGATTTCAAGGTTCTGGATGGTTACTTTTACGCTACCCATGTGACCAGGCATTCTTTTACCTTTTTTAACACGGCTGGGTGTAGCGGAAGAACCCATGGAACCAACTACTCTGTGAGATTTGGAACCATGACCCATGGGACCTCTCTGTGCGTTATATCTCTTAATTGTGCTCTGGAAGCCTTTACCTTTGGAAACGCCGCTAGCGTCTACTTTGTCGCCTGCTGCGAATACGTCAGCTTTGATTTCAGCACCAACTTCGTAAGCGCTTGTGTCTTCCAGTCTGAATTCTTTCAGGTATTTCTTAGCAGCTACGCCTGCTTTGTCGAAATGACCTTTTGCGGGTTTGTTTACTTTTTTTGCTTTTGCATCCTTGAAACCAACCTGGATTGCTTCATAGCCGTCGTTTTCCATTGTTTTCTTCTGGATTACAACGCAGGGGCCTGCTTCAAGAACGGTAACCGGTACCAGTGCACCGTTTTCTGTGAAAACCTGTGTCATACCGATTTTCTTAGCCATAATAGCCTTTTTCATGTAGTTGCACCTCCTAAGTTTCTACAGCGGATTGCCCTCTTTCGAGAGTAATCATACTAGATTCATATAAGAGTCTTGCATGAAGATGTTTCTTATATAAACCGAGTGTTTTGGATAATTTCTTTTATTTGAAATCAGCGGTCGTTGCTTCCGTCTGTGATTTCCGTGATCTTATTTCATCACTTTCAGTGTGATGTCTACGCCTGCGGGCAGGTCCAGACGGCTCAGAGCGTCTGCTGTTTTGCCTGTAGGGCTCAGAATGTCGATCAATCTCTTGTGAGTTCTCATTTCGAACTGTTCTCTGGAGTCTTTGTATTTGTGTGTTGCTCTGATGATGGTCACAACTTCCTTCTTAGTGGGAAGTGGAATAGGACCACTGATCTGCGCTCCTGTTTTCTTTGCTGTTTCAATGATCTGCGCTGCAGACTGATCGATCAGCTTGTGATCGTAAGCTTTGAGACTGATTCTGATTTTTGGGTTAGCCATAAAAAAAGTCCCCTCCTTTTCGTACTTTAACTTTCAGCACGACAAGTGGTGACTGCACACTTATCCGGGTGTATCCTGCAACGTCAGATACGCAAAGTTATCCTGTCGAGATAACTTACCCTAAATATTCAGTACAGTGACCTTGTCGCCCGGTTTCTTGAACTGGACATCGCTCCTCGGAAAAACCATCAAGCCGCTCAATTCGGCTCTCAGCAACCTTCCGTATCAACACTCTATGTCACAACACAAACAAGTATACACGACTTTTCCCGATTTGGCAAGAGTTTTTTTGTATTTTTTCAAAAAAATTTCTTAGAATTTTAACAAAAAACATTTGTCCATTTCGCGCAAAACTTAAACAAAATAAACAAGTGTATACACAGAGTTTTGCATAATGCATCCCTCTTTTGTTTCTCTTGTACAAAACAGGCACCAGAATTTCTCCGTTTTTGCACGCATAAATAAGGTACCTCTTTCATATACCCTCACAATCTTTCTTTTTCTTTTGATATTCCCATTTTTTCCAGATTTTATACCTGCATCCTCTCACTGCAATTACGGAGTTTCTTCCTATATATAATAGTAGAAATTCTTCTCAATCAAAAATA
>NZ_CAJMDQ010000040.1 GCF_905212195.1 uncultured Anaerotignum sp.
ATTGAAAGGCCCCGATGCCCTCAGAGAAATCGACGAAGCTCAAGGCGCCCTGAAAAAACTGGGTGGCAAAGTGGCAGAAGTCATTGATGTGGAAATCCCTTTCACAGACTTACAGCATAAGCTGGTCATCATCGAAAAGACCGCCCCTACACCCAAGGCATACCCTAGAAAAGCAGGGAAAATCAATAAAAATCCATTGAAATAAGAAAACGAATTAAAAAACTAGAATGATACTTTTTAAGAACGCGGAAGGGTTTGGGGAACAAAGTGGTCAACACATTTGCTCCGCAAATGCCAGCCATAAATGGCTGTCCGCATCTCTTTGCGGTGTGGGTTCCCCAAAAGGAATCCGCTGTCTATTCCACAAAGGCCCCCATGAAATGAGCCTTTGTTGACAGGGTGTCGACTTTTTCGGCACCCTGTGAAAAAAGCAGGCTTTCTGTCGAGAGTCTGCTTTTTTTGTTGTACGGTTTTTGGGGATGGGAAATCCTTCTGTGCTAAAATGTGGAAAAAGGGAGTTTGCCGCTGTCTGGAACAGAAAAAAACCCCTTTTTACAGACTTTGGCAGAACAGAAGGAGTGTTTGTATGGAAGTATTGAAATTTCCCGAAATGCGGTTGAAAAAAGATGCGGTGGTATACCAGATTCCCATAGAAAAAATTCGTTCCAATCCCTATCAGCCCCGACGCTATTTCCAGCGGGCGGCTCTGGAGGAGCTTTCCGCCTCCATTCGGGAGTATGGCATTTTGCAGCCTTTGACAGTGCGGAAAATGAGCGGCGGTGCTTATGAATTGGTAGCGGGGGAGCGCAGGCTCCGGGCGGCGGAACTGGCAGGGCTGGAAACGGTGCCGTGCCTGCTGGTGCAGGTCAATGAGTATGACAGCGCCATGCTGGCGTTGTTGGAGAATATCCAGCGGCAGAATTTATCTTTTCTGGAGGAAGCGGAAGGCTATCGGAACCTCATGGAGGACTATGGTCTGACACAGGAAGAACTGGCTTCTAAGCTGTCCAAAAGCCAGTCTTTCATTGCCAATAAACTGCGGATATTGAAGCTGGAAGACCCTCTGAAGCGGCTTTTGGTGGAAAATAACTTCACGGAACGTCATGCTCGGGCACTGCTGAAATTGCCCGATGAAGAAACCAGAACGGTGGTGCTGGAGCAGATGATCCGGGAGGAATTGAACGTCCGCAAGACAGAAGAACTGGTGGCAGATACTTTGGAGAAAATGCGTGCCAAAGCCATGGCGGAGAAACAGGAGCAGAAGGAAAAGCGTTGTGTCACGGATTTTCGCCTGTTCACAAACACCATCAAACAGTCTGTGGAGGTCATCCGCCGGGCTGGTGTGGATGTGGTCTATGAGGATGAGGAACAGGAGGATGGGTGCCAGATCACCATTCGGATTCGGAAGAAAGAGTGATGTTTTCTGTTCCATTTTGGACATAGTCGGATGACAGGTAGGCGGGAATCTGTTATCTGCTGGCTTTGAAAAATGGGTATTTTGTATTTTGGAAAACATCTATTTCATGCCAAAACGTGAAGTTTTTAGCCTGTCCATTCAGGAGAAATTGAAAAAAGTAAGCCGGTATATTTTCATGGAAAAACATCGGCTTTTTTATTTATTTTCTTCAGGAAGTATGAAGTTTTTTGTTTACATAATATATATCATATGATTTGGATTGTGGAAGGGCGTGTCTTTGGTATGCGGACATATTCTAAAGCACAATCACCACATTGCCTGATTTCTGAAAAGGGAAGGGGCAGTTTTCAGAGGAAAATAACGCCAATAAAAACAGGAAAGCCGGAATCCTTTTTATGCAAGGAATCCGGCTATATTTGTTTTCTTATGATACAGCCCCCAAAAATCAGATGGGACTGTCAAATGTCTGATGGAGTTTCATATAGGAAGCGGAAGCCGTAGCCGCCAGAATGTTGTCACGTTCCAGCCAAGCTTCTGCTGTCATGCTATGGATGGTCTTGCCCAGATGAGACATCTGCACTTTGTAATGGATGACGTCGTTGGGCATAACGGGCTTCAAAAATGTGGTATGGATGGTCACTGTGGAAACCATATGCTGTTTTGCGAAATAATGGGACAGCAGACCAAAGGACACATCAAAGTTTGTTGCCATAATGCCGCCGTGAAGCCCTTTTTCCGGGTTCAGCTGCCAATCCTCTACGGTAAAGGCAAACTCTGCGGACTTTTCTTCGAAATTGCATGCCACCAGTCTGGGTTTCAGCAGTTTTAAAACGCTGTCTTTCAGCAGTGGAAATTCCGGGTCAGAAAGCTGACTGAGCCATGCTTCCATATTCTCCTGAGAGGAGGTTTCTTCGCTTAAGTAGATCATAGGTCGATTCCTTTCTTTTGTTTAGATTTCTGTTTTGACTTTATGATGGAGAATTTTGAATGTGGCTGTTGCGGTGGCAGCCAGTTCTCCTGTGCTTTTCAGATATACTTTTCCTTCCAGTGTCACAAGACTGCGGCCGAAGGACTTGATTTTGCTGTGGAACACCATGGTGTCGCCCATACGGATGGGGCGAACAAATGTGGAGGACAGGCTGACGGTGGTCAGCACATTGGGGTATGCGTAGTAATGGCAGAGCATCCCCAAAGAGGTATCAAATCCAGTGATGATGATGCCGCCGTGAACCATGCTCTGGGGGTTCAGTTCCCATTCCAGCGCTTCATATTCCATTACGGCTTCTCCTGCCTGAAAATCGCAGGATACGAATTTGGGTTCCAGTTTGGCAATGGCGCCTTCCCGCAGACGGGAAGAATTGGGGGCCACTGCCTGATGGTACCATTCTTCCATTTGGGTCTGTGACAGACCGGGCAGTTCATTGAAGTTCAAATCAAAAACATCCTTTCCATTCCTTTTTTCCTTTGTTGGTCTGGAGGCTCACATGGCTTTGCGCTCCAGATCTTCTTCACTCAAAAAATCTTTCAGGATCTGACCAAATGCCTTGCTGTTTTCCATGTGGGGCAGGGCAGCCGTATCCTCAAAGAGCATAAATTCCCCTTTTTCCTGTAAATTTTCGGCTTCTTCCAGATAAACGGCGCTGTTGCGTACATTTCGTTCTCCCCAAATCAGCAGGAAGGGTAGAGAAAGAGAAGCAAAAGCCTGTTTGGTATCAGCAGCGGCAAAGCGGGTCACATAACCGGCATAGCTAGCCTGTGCGCCTTTGCCGTAGCGTGCGTTTTGTTTCAGGTTTTTCACGAAATCCACTGGCATCCGTTCTTTCTGGTAAAAGAGTTCTTCTGCCAGAAGCCGCAGGGCTTTTTTGGATGTGCCGTCCAGAAATGCCTGAGTGCCGATGACAGGCGACAGCAGTTTTTTCAGCTGATGGGTATCATTGGGTGTGGCAAATCCTCTGCCGATGCCTTCGGGAGAGATAAGCACCAGTTTTTCCAGATCTTCCGGGTAAAGCATGGACAGCACCAGAGCAATGTCCGCGCCGCCGTTGGCAGCTGCCAGAGCAACGGGCTTTCCAATGACATCCGAAAGGAAACTGTGAAGGGCTTTGGCGTACTGATAAGCTGTCCAAGGTTTGGTAGGCTTATCAGACTGACCAAATCCCGGCAGATCTACGGTGTATACCCGAAAATCTTTTGCCAGCTTTTCGATCTGGGGACGCCATTCCCGTCTGGATGCCCCGGGATGGAGGCTGTGGAGCAGTACCACAGGACGACCATAACCAAAACGTTCATATGCCATAGAAACCCCGTCGGGGGTGGTGTAGCTTTCAAAAGGTGTTTTATCTCCCTTGCGGGATGCCCGATGCAGACTGATGCGCTGATAAAGGATAAGTCCGGCGGCAGTGATGCCGGCAGAGGCAAAGAGAGGGAGAGAAAGTTTCCGAATGGCTTTTTGAATCATCGTGTTACCTCCTTTTTTTCTTTTCAGCAAATTAAAAAAATCCCATTACTATTATTATGAACCGAAATCGTGCATTTGAAAAGAGGTAGTTTCATAAGAAAGATGGAAGTTTCATAAGATAGTATGAAGATTTTTGTTTTTGGAGGGGAAGGGCAGATGGAAGGGTTTCTGGTGCTGGCAGGACAGCTGTTTCTCATTGTGTGTATCCAGTCGGTGCTGGAAGTGGCGGCGGCAGACCGTTTCCAGAACCATCTGCAAAAAGTCATTTCTCTGGCGGCATACTTAGCGGCGCTGGTGTTGGTGCTGCGGTTCATGGATGGGTATTTGCTGGATATGCTTCAAAGACTGGCAAGAGGGCTGTAAAGACGGGTTTATGCCCAAATCATGGAAAAATAAAAAAGCTGGAATCCTCGGATTAAGGATTTCAGCTTTCTTTGTTATTTATCAAGGGCGCAGTGATACAGAACTCTGTTGTCCGCGTCATAAATGGATACGGAAAGATCCTGTGTATGCATCAAAAATGCGTTGGATGTATCATCCATATGTTCTTTCGATTTGTCTATCATATAATACCCGTTTTCGATTTCAGGGATCAAAGGCATGCCTTCTTCATCTGTCAGGGGCGTACCCAGATAATCGCTGTCGTAGACACCATAAACAAGATTTTGTGTGTCTTCGTCCAGGGGCAAAGATTTCCATGCGTCCTGTTCCTGGATCTTTTCCAGAAAAGCGTCGTCTGAGAACTGCAGTGTGGTACAAGAAGTGCCCTGACCGCGGAATGCACCGTGATCCTTGTAAGTAACGGAAAATTCCTGGGCGGGAATTTCCCCATCCATCTGTTCTGCGGCAACCTGTGCTGCGCTGGCGGAATGACAACCTGCCAGTGTAACTGTTGCCAGAAGTGCGAAAAGAGGCAGATGGAATTTCATAATATCTCCTCCGTTTCAAAATATTCAATGCGATGCATATCATATCATACTTCGTGGCAGAAAGCCAGTATATTTCCTTACAATGGCAGGAAATCCGGTGTTTTTTCGCAAAAACCATGTTTTTGTTCCGTGAAACTGCACCTTTTTTTATACAGATAAAAAAAGACGCTGCTTCGTAAAAGAAGCGGCGTCTTTTCATCAGGTATCCAGCACCAGATAATACAATGTGCGGTTGTCCGTGTCGTATACAGCTAAATCAAAGTTGAAGGAGCCGCGGGTCATGATGTTTGGCTGTTCTGCGGCGTGTGTGTTCCGGTCTTTCAGCAGGTAATACCCCTTTTCGATGGGCGGCACAAAGGGTTCCTGTGTTTCGGTATTATCAAGATAATTGCCGTACAGGAGCTGATTGACAGCATCATCCGGTGGAAAAGCCTGCCATGTGCCTGCATTTTCGATTTCTTCCAGCAAAGCATCGTCAGAAAATTGTATGATGGTGCAGGTGGTGCCGTCGCCGAGGAATCCGCCGTGGTCGTCATAGGTGGAAACCAATTCCCCTGCGGAAAGGTCTATGCCGGTGCCGAAAGCGGCTTTTCGCACAGCGGCGCTTTCCTCCGTATTTACAGGGGTCTGGAATGTAAACAAAGACAAAAAGAGTACAGTCATGGCACGGAAAAACAGCATACAAATCCCTCCATTTCTGTCAGGTATCCAGTTTGTAGTAGTATAACGTCCGGTTGTCTGCGTCATATACGCTGAGGGTGAAGTTGTAAGAAGAACGCTCCAGCAGGTCTGGATTTTCCTTTGCCTGACTGTGACGGTCTTCCAGCAGATAATAGCCTTTTTCAATGGGCGGAATCAACGGTTCCTCTGGGGAATCCTTCCCTGTGACGCAGGGATAAATGGCGTATTCGTCTGTGTATACCCCGTAAAGAAGCGTTTTTACTGTTTCATCCGGCGGAAAAGGCTTCCAGAGATTGGGCTGCTGCTGGATGCGCTGGAGAAAGGCATCATCCTCAAAGGTGATGACGGTACAGGATTTGCCATCCCCCTGAAAACCGCTGTGGGTATCAAAAGACGACACCACTTCGCCGCCGGAAAGGCTGGTATGCAGGTCTCTGCCAATGACCGAAGTGGGCTGTAAGCTGTAGCTGAGGATGAGGATACTGGCTGCACAGGCAAAGAGCACCCCGTCCCGCAATGTATAACGCATAGGTTCACTTCCCTTCAGAAATTTCGGCTTGTTTCAAGGTTTCCATTTTTTCTTTCAGCTCTGCCACTTCTTTTTCCAACGCATCCATGCGTTTTCGCTGGGAAAAGATATGGCTCACCAAAGCTGTGGATGCCAATGCCAGCAGAGGAGGCAGGATCAGAAGCATACCGCTCGTCAGCGGAATCATGAGAGCCAGTGCGAAAAATACCCCTGTACTCAGAAGAAACAGGAAAAAGCGAGAAGGAAAATCCATCATATCACCTCGTTTGATGTCTATATCGTTCCATGTCTTTTTTTCATCATAGCACAGAAGGCAGGGCATGTCTTTGCATTGGGCAAAAACATTTCTTACAATTCTCTTACTGCCTGGGGCATCAGCTGTATTCTCATAAATCCATGTTGATTGCATACTTGTCATCAATCCATATAATATTTGTTTGGTGCTTTTGGGCAAGGGCCAAAAATTTTGCGTTTTCTTCCAGCACATGTTCCATGGTGCACCAATCATCATCTATACGTTTTTCCATGATATTTGCATATGTTTTGATGTCCTGAAAATGATTGCGGATATAGTTTTCGCTCATCACAAGGCAGTAATATCGGATGTGGGGAAGATATTCCTCTGTAAAATCCTTTTTCCAGTCAAAGGGGATGTAGCTGCCTTCTATGATGAGATTTTGGCTGTTTTCAATGGCAGTTTTCGCCATTTCCCGCAGGATGGGCCACAAATAATCTGTCAGTTCCGCATCGTCCTCCGGCGTCAGATGGGTATAACCGCTGCGGATGAGTCCCATTTTCAAATGGTCTATGGAAAAATAGGGATATTGATACTGTGCAAGGAGTTTTTGTGCAAGGGCTGTTTTTCCAGTGTGAGAGGCTCCTGTGATGAATACAATCATTTTTGCATTTCCCTTTCTGCAAATTTTTTATTTTAATTTATCATATATTTCCCCTTGGTTCAAATCCGCGGCAAAAGGGCACTTTTCTTGATTTTCTGCGGTTTTTGTGGTATATTATAAAATAACATGCCTATGGGCAGAAATAGCCCGTTTGTGCGTAGATAGTCATTTAAACACCCATCGGAGGAATGTAATATGGATATGAAACTGGAAATCGCAAAAAGCCTGTCCGCAGCCTGCGGCGTGGCAGCGGAAGAAATCGCGGCAGCCATCGAAGTGCCTGCCAATACAGACATGGGGGACTTTGCATACCCTTGCTTTAAACTGGCAAAGGTACTGCGCAAAGCGCCTCCCCTTATCGCACAGGAAATCGGTGAAAAACTGGAAAAACCCGATTTCATCGCTGATGTAAAAATCGTTGGCGCATATATCAACTTCTTTATGGACAAGCATTTCTATACCAAAAAGGTACTGGAAACTGTCCTGACAGAAAAAGAAAACTACGGCAAAAGCGACATGGGCGCAGGTAAGACCATCGTTATCGACTATTCTTCTCCCAACATCGCAAAGCCTTTCCATGTAGGCCACCTGCGTTCTACCGTTATCGGTAACGCGCTGTACCAGATTCACAGCCAGCTGGGCTACAAATGCGTAGGCGTGAACCATCTGGGCGACTGGGGCACACAGTTCGGTAAACTCATTGTTGCTTACAAAAAATGGGGCAGCAAAGAAGCTGTTGAAGAAAAAGGCATTCAGGAACTGATGCGCATTTATGTAAAATTCCATGATGAAGCGGAAAAAGCACCTGAACTGGATGACGAAGCACGTCTGTGGTTCGTAAAAATGCAGGACGGCGACGAAGAAGCTCTGACACTGTGGAAATGGTTCTACGACATCAGTATCAAAGAATTTGAACGTGTTTACGATATGCTGGGCGTAAAATTCGACGCATACACCGGCGAAAGCTTCTACAACGACAAAATGGCAGCCGTTGTGGACGAACTGAAAGAAAAAGGCCTGCTGGAAGAAAGCGAAGGGGCAATGATTGTTAATCTGGAAGACAAGAACATGCCTCCTTGCCTGATTATCCGTAAAGACGGCGGCACACTGTACGCAACCCGTGACATCACAGCTGCTCTGTACCGCAAGAAAACATATAACTTCGATAAATGTATCTACCTGACCGCTCTGGACCAGAACCTGCACTTTGCACAGTGGTTCGAAGTTATCCATAAAATGGGCTATGACTGGTACAAAGACCTGATTCATGTACCTTTCGGTCTGGTAAGTCTGGACAGCGGCAAACTTTCCACTCGTCACGGCAACGTGGTATTGATGGAAGACCTGCTTCATCAGGCAATTGCGGAAACAAAGAAAATCATCGAAGAAAAGAATCCTTCTCTGCCTGATAAAGAAGAAGTTGCGAAAAAAGTTGGTATCGGCGCCGTTATCTTCAACGACCTGTATAACACCCGTATCAAAGACGTTGTGTTCTCTTGGGAACGTATGCTGAACTTCGACGGCGAAACAGGCCCTTACGTACAGTATACTCATGCGCGTGCATGCAGCATCCTGAAAAAAGCGCCTGATTTCACAGCAGAAAACATCGATTTCAGCAAACTGGATGACGAAGCATCCCTGAATGTCTGCAAACTGCTGGAAGCATTCCCTTCCAAGATTGTAGACGCAGCGGCGAAACTGGAACCCTATGTACTGACAAGACATCTGGTTGCTATTTCTCAGGCGTTCAATAAGTTCTACCATGACAACCCCATCCTCAACAGCGAAGCGGAAGTGCGTCAGGCACGTCTGGCAGTGGTTGTGGCAGTGAAAACCGTTCTGGCAGCAGGTCTTGCGCTGCTGGGCATTGATGCTCCAGAACAGATGTAAGAAAAAAGGGGGCTGGGCGTTCTATGAAAAAGGTGAAACTGTTTTATAACCCGTTTTCCGGCAACAAAACTTTCAAATTTGACTTGGATGTCTGCATTGGTGTTTTCCAGTCCGCAGGCTATGAGGTGCATCCGTTCCGCACCATGCAGCCCGGGGACATTGAAACCCATGTGGCACAGATGGATAAAGATTATGATATTGTGGTGGCTTCCGGCGGCGACGGCACTGTGAATATCGTCCTCAACGCCCTGATGCACAACAATTTGAAGATTCCTCTGGGCATCATCCCTTCCGGCACAGCCAATGACTTTGCCACTTATCTGGGACTGAAAACAGGGGATTCCGAAGGGGCGTGCCGTGTCATGACGGAAACTTCTCCCCGTAACGTGGATATCGGTCTGGTCAATGGGGAAACTTATTTCATCAATGTCTGCGCAGGGGGACTTTTGACCAATGTTTCCCAGACTGTAGACAAAGATGTGAAAAACGCTTTGGGAAATCTGTCTTATTATCTGAAAGGTATGGAACAGATTCCAAATTTCCACAAAATTCCCTTCCGTATCACCACATCTGATGAGGTGCTGGAAGAAGATTTGTATCTGTATATGATTATGAATAGCGCCGGCACCGGCAGTTTTACAAAGCTGTCACCGGAAGCATCCATTTCAGACGGCAAATTTGAATTCATTGGCATTCGGGCAAAATCCATACTGGAAATCCCTTCTGTGTTCCTGAAGATGCTCACAGGGGAACACATCAAAGATGAAAAGTCCATTCTGTATCGTCGGGACCATTATTTCAAGATTGAATGTCTGGACCCGGATTTTCAGATCATGGAATCCACAGTGGATGGAGAAATGGGACCCAAGATGCCTTTCACATTGGAGGTACTGCCCAAGGCTTACCCCATTTTTGGCAATTTTGAGAAAAAGAAACATGTTTCACGTGAAACACCATTGGCAAAGCTCAACGCTGTGGTGAAAAACGGCAAATAATAGCATGTCGTCAAAACCTCATTTCATGCAAGGTTTTGACGAATAGACAGAAGTGCAAGCCAGAAATTCTTTCGGGAGTTTCTGGCTTTTTTATGTTTATGTTTCACGTGAAACACCCATAGGGCTTGTTTGACCCCCATGTTTCACGTGAAACATAAATTCACCGTCAAAATTGCCGAAGATTGCCCATTTTTCAAAAGAAATGTTTTTTCACAACCCGCCATTTTTCTTTTCACCATAAAAAAATTGTGCTATAATACCCCATAGAAGATCGACAGAAAGGCGGGAAAACCACAATGGGAAAAGTCAGAGTTATTGCAATTACCAACCAGAAAGGCGGTGTGGGAAAGACAACCACTGCCATCAATCTGTCTGCCTGCCTTGCTGCTGCGGGCAAAAAAGTGCTGACCATCGACGCGGATCAGCAGGGCAACACCACCAGCGGTTTGGGACTGGACAAAAACGGTGTGCCCTTGACCATTTATGATGTATTTCTGGAACAGGCCACCATTGCCGAAGTAAAACAGCCCACATGTGTAGAGGGCTTGGAAGTGCTTCCGGCAAATATCAGCCTGACAGGAGCGGAAATCGAACTCATCGGCAAAGACGACAGAGAGTATATTTTAAAGGAAGCTTTGGACAAAGTGAAAGACGATTACGATTTCGTCATTATCGACTGTCCGCCTTCTTTGAACCTCATCACCATCAACGCACTGACAGCGGCAGATACGGTGCTGGTTCCCATCCAGTGTGAATATTTTGCGTTGGAAGGTCTGGAACAGCTCCTCCACGCGGTAAATCTGGTGCGGAAACGTCTGAACCGTCATTTGGAAATCGAAGGCATTGTCTTCACCATGTATGATGCCCGCACAAATCTTTCTTTGCAGGTGGTGGAAGAAGTCAAACGGAGTCTGGGTGAAAATGTTTATCGCAGCATCATTCCCCGTAATGTCCGTTTGGGCGAAGCCCCCAGCCATGGTCTGCCCATTCATCTCTACGACCCCAAATCCAAAGGGGCAGAAAGCTATGGTCTGCTGGCAGAAGAAGTCATGGAAAAGGAGTGGGACTAAATGGCGACGAAAAAGGGACTGGGTGCCAAGGGACTTGGCATTGAAGCCTTGATCCATAATAAAATGGAAGATTTCGAAAGCGACGGCGGCGGTGTGCTGGAACTGGATTTGAATAAAATCGAACCCAACCGCAAACAGCCCCGAAAGCATTTCGATGAAACAGCTTTGGAAGAACTGGCAACTTCTTTGAAAAACTACGGCATGATTCAGCCTGTGGTGGTCAAGAAAAATAAAGAGGGCTATTACGAACTCATTGCTGGAGAACGTCGTTGGCGTGCGGCAAAAATTGCAGGTCTGACCAAAATCCCTGCCATCATCAAAAAATGGGAAGAAGGGGAAGCCTTTGAGGCGGCTCTGGTGGAAAACCTCCAGCGTGAAGACCTGAACCCCATGGAAGAAGCCCAGAGTTATCAGCGTTTGCAGGAAGAATTTGGTTTAAGTCAGGAACAGATTGCCGATAAAGTGGGCAAGAGCCGTCCTGCCGTTGCCAATGCTCTGCGTCTGCTGCAATTGGACGAACGTGTCCGCAATTTTGTGGTGGAAAATAAGCTCACCGCCGGACATGCTCGTGCGCTGCTGCCTCTCACCGATGGGGAAGCCCAGTTTGAAGTGGCGGAACACATCATCGAGGAAGGCTTGAGCGTCCGTGCCGTGGAAGCCATGGTAAAAACGATGCTGGAAACAGCAGAAACACCTGCGGCGGAAGAAGAAGCGCCCAAAAAGATACAAAGCCCTGTCCTGCGTCAGATTGAGGACGAATTGAAGGGAATTTTTGCCACAAAGGTAAAAGTCACCCAGAAGAAAAATAAGGGCAAAATAGAAATTGAGTATTATTCCGACGAAGACTTGGATCGTCTGTTGGTACTGATGAAGAAACTGGAAACAGAAAGGTAATGAGGCAAGATGACAGCACTGACAGCATTGGCGCAGAAATACGCGCTGCTTTTGTTTGGACTGCTGGGGCTTGCGGTGGTGATTCTGTTCATTCTGTGTATCATCCTGTTTGTGAAAATCAATCGGGAGAAAAAACGGTATGACATTTTTATGGGAACCAGCCGCCGACCACCCCATAACTTGGAAATGAAAATTCAGGAATATTTCGATACTGCAAAAGGCATCGAAGAAAAATACGATAAACTGCTGGATATGGTAACGGATATGGATAAAACTGATAAATCCAAAATCCAGAAAGTAGGGCTCATCCGTTATAACCCCTTCGAAGAAATGGGCGGCAATCTTTGCTTCGCTCTGGCACTGCTGGATGGGGAAGATAACGGCGTTGTCCTCAACGGTATCCATAGCCGTACGGGTTCCTTTACCTATGCGAAACCCATTGAAATGGGTGTCAGCATTTATATGCTGTCCGATGAGGAAAAACAGGCCGTAAAAATGGCACAGGAACAGTCCTATAAACCGGAACATGAAAAAGTGGTGAAGGTGAAATTCAAACCCTTCTTCAAACGCCGCTATGCACCTATGGATGACCAGCTTACACTGGAACAGGTGGAAACACCCAAGGAAAAAATCCAGTCCATTGGCGATGTAACTTCGGCAGAACAGGAACAGATTCAACAGGAAGAAACATTGGCAGGACAGATTGCTGCCGCTGAAGATTTCTCTCCTGAGGATGCCGAAAAAATGCTGGCTGAAATCCAGCAGGAAACTTTGGACTTCTTTGAAGACGATGAACCAGAAGAAATGGACGATTTCGAAGAATCCGAAGAAAAAGAAAAACATCAGGCAGAATGAGATTTGCCGTGGGAAACCACGGCATTTTTTATCAGACCTGTGTATAACTCTGTGGAAATGTGTATAAAATCAGCAAAAATCTGTGGATAAACCTGTGTATACAAAAAGTTATCCACAGATTGTGTGACAAACGAAACAATAACAAAAGATTATGTCAACATACGAATGGAAAGAAAGAGAGGTGTTTCCCATGGCTTATCGCATGGTTTTCTCCGATATGGACGGCACACTTTTGAAAAGCGCGTCAGAACTTTCGGAAAAAAATATAGAAATGGTTGGAAAAGCAGTGGATCAGGGTGTGGAATTTGTCATCTGCACTGGCCGCGGCGTTTATGGCGTGGAACGGTTTCTGGAAAAACTGCATCTCTTGGGTCGTCCAGGTTATGTCATCTGCCAGAACGGCGCCGCTGTGTATAACTTGGAGAATATGGAAATGGTGCTGAAACATTCCTTTTCTTCTGACGACCTGCGCCCTGTGGTGGAAGCAGCAAGAGCAGAAGGGGTGGAAGTCTATCTCTATGACGACCGTACCTTTTTGGCAGAAAAAGTGACCCCGCAGGTAGAAGCATATTGCCGTGTCATGCATGCAGATATGCGGATTCTGCCCGATGGATTGGAATATGAAGGATATTTCACCAAATGCCTTCTCAGTGGTTCTTATGAACAGCTGGATGCGGTGCGGAAAAAAGTGGAACCCATCATTGCGGGAAAACTGAATCATTTCTTCTCCGGCCCGCAGTATCTGGAATTTGTAAAAACCGGTGTCAGCAAGGGCAGAGCTTTGCAGGAAACAGCGGAAAAAGCCGGTGTACCTCTGGCGGAAGTCATTGCCATTGGGGACAGTGAAAATGACTTGTCCATGATTCAGGCAGCAGGTCTGGGAATTGCTGTGGCAAATGCTCAGGAACACGTGAAGGCAGCAGCAGATTATGTGACAGAAACCACCTGCGAACAGGATGCTGTGGCAGATGTGCTCCAGCGGTTTGTGTTGGGCGAACAATAAGAAAAAGGACAGAATGAGGAGCATCTTCATCAGAAAATAAAGTAAGCTGAAATCCTTATGATATAAAAGGATTTCAGCCTGTTTCTTCAGAATTTTATTTGATGTGGAGTTTCCTTGCTGTCCTTTTTTCATTGGTCATATTTGGAGGTGTTTGGCATGATAGCAGTGGTTTGTATATTGATATTGGCAGTGCTGTTTTTCATCATCAGTGGCTTTTTGTACGGTGGAAAGGGCAGTTGGCTCATTGCGGGATTTGGTACATCTTCCAAGGAAGAACGGGCAAAATATGATGAAAAGAAAGTGTGCCGGGCAATGGGTGTTTTCTGTACCATCTGCGGCGTGATGCTTTGTCTGCTGGCGTATCTGTGCAGTCAGGTGGAACAGGGGCAAATGGCGGAAAAACAGCTCCTGCCTTTTGGCATAGTCTTCCTTGTGGTACTCTTAGCAGCACTGTCAGTCGTTGACTGCTATATCCGTAAGGCAGGACGGAAATAACCCTGTTTTTTGGGCATAAAAAAAACCCGGCGATCGGGGAATCGTCGGGCGTCGGACGTGATAAACGTCCGGGGGCATAGTTTATGTACAGGAAAAGGGGCCTCCTTGTACGGTACTATCATACCGCAATCGGCCAAAAGAATCTATAAGAAACGCATTAGAATTTCATTAAAAAAACAAATGTATTTTTTTTGTAGTTCCTGAAAAAAATACTTGCCTTTTTGTCTTTGTGTGCTATAATATTCTTCAACAAGGCGTGAAACGGCTGTATTTCAGCTGTTCAGAAGAAAGCTAAGCTGTGGAAATTCCCCCAGAGAGTCGGCGTTTGGTGCGAGCCGGCGGAAGGAAAACAGCCCTCCACTTTCGGAGCTGTCGGTGAAAGCCGAAAGGGTAAGCCCTTTATCGCTGTTCAAGTGGTTCGGAAATATTTTTTTCGGGCAATGCGGGTGGCAACGCGGGAGTAACTCTCGTCCCTCTTTTTGGGATCGGGGGTTTTTTTATTTGCCAAAAAAACCCCGTATCCTCGACATTCGTATATATGGAAAAACCGAAAGGAGACAAAAAAATGTTAGACATCAAATTTGTAAGAGAAAACCCTGAAATCGTTAAGGAAAATATCCGTAAGAAATTCCAGGACAGCAAACTGCCTCTGGTAGACGAAGTGATCGAACTGGATCAGGAAAACAGAACCATCAAACAGGAAGTAGAAGCTCTGCGTGCACAGAGAAATAAACTGTCCAAACAGATCGGTGGTCTGATGGCAAAAGGCGAAAAAGAAGAAGCTGAAAAAGTAAAAGCACAGATCGCTGCTGATGCAGAACGCGTGGACGAACTGACAGCAAAAGAAAAAGATGTAGAAGAACGCATCAAAAAAATCATGATGACCATTCCTAACATCATCGATCCTTCCGTTCCCATCGGTAAAGACGACAGCGAAAACGTGGAAGTAGAAAGATTCGGTGAACCCGTTGTTCCTGATTTCGAAATCCCTTACCACACAGATATTATGGAAAGCTTCGGCGGCATCGACCTGGACAGCGCTAGAAAAGTAGCTGGTAACGGTTTCTACTACCTGATGGGCGATATCGCAAGACTGCACTCCGCAGTACTGGCTTATGCGAGAGATTTCATGATCGGCAGAGGCTTCAAATACTGCATCCCTCCTTTCATGATCCGCAGCAACGTTGTAACAGGCGTTATGAGCTTTGCAGAAATGGACGCTATGATGTATAAGATCGAAGGCGAAGACCTGTACCTGATCGGTACCAGCGAACACTCCATGATCGGTAAATTCATCGACACCATGAACAAAGAAGAAGACCTGCCTCAGACACTGACCAGCTATTCTCCTTGCTTCCGTAAAGAAAAAGGTGCACACGGTATCGAAGAAAGAGGCGTTTACCGTATCCACCAGTTCGAAAAACAGGAAATGATCGTTGTATGTAAACCCGAAGAAAGCCCTATGTGGTTCGATAAACTGTGGCAGAACACTGTAGACCTGTTCCGTTCCATGGATATCCCCGTAAGAACACTGGAATGCTGCTCCGGCGACCTGGCAGACCTGAAAGTAAAATCCGTTGACGTAGAAGCTTGGTCTCCTAGACAGAAAAAATACTTCGAAGTTGGTAGCTGCTCCAACCTGAGCGACGCACAGGCAAGAAGACTGGGTATCCGTGTGGTTGCAAAAGACGGCAGAAAATACTTCGCGCATACATTGAACAACACTGTTGCAGCTCCTCCTAGAATGCTGATCGCGTTCCTGGAAAACAACCTGCAGGCAGATGGCAGCGTAAGAATCCCCGAAGTACTGCGTCCTTACATGGGCGGTCAGGAAAAACTGGAAAAAGTAAAATAATCTGACGATGCTTTTTGTAGCCGGTTCTCTTTTAGGGAACCGGCTTTTTCCATAAATAAGCAGAAAAAAATTGCAATTCTATGCAAAAAAGGTTTGACAGATGGGCAGAATGATGGTATACTATTTCTTGCAGTAGGCTACTTGGAGAAGTACTCAAGAGGCTGAAGAGGTGCCCCTGCTAAGGGTATAGGTCGTTAACGCGGCGCGAGGGTTCAAATCCCTCCTTCTCCGGTGAAGACATCAACGAAAGTTGATGTCTTTTTTTTACGAAAAAGATAGGAAGAAAAAAGCGTTCCATGGAGTTGGAATGCGGGCAGATCATATAGACCTGTCATTATTTTTTTGTTTTTATAAGCGTTTTTTTGGGATTACAAAATTTGTTTTATATTGCAATAAAAATGATTATATATAAGTAGTGTTTTGACGCAATTTTCAAAAAACACGGGACAGAATAGAGCCTTTTGTAGTATGATAATAACATAGAGAGGTGTATAAAGAGTGATTATAATTCCATATCTTGGGGGTCTTTTCTTGTGGAAAAGGGGGAAAAGATTATGAATCGATTGATCCAAAGGAACAAACAGATTGCGCGGATCCTTTTTATCATGGTATTTATAATCAGTGTTTTCGTAGGTGCTTATCAAGCCTGGAGTTCCGTCAAACAGGAATCTATTCTGAAACGTCAAACAACCAATTATCTGGAAGACGTTGTAACACAAGTAGTTGCCCGGATTGATACGAGAATTTTGCAGTCCAAAGAAAAGTTAGTTTTGATATTAGATAGTGCCATTCGATTCCCGGAGCAGGATATTCAGAGCTTTCTGGACAGAAAAAAAGCGCTGACGGATTTTGATTGTCTGTATTATGAAAAAAATCAGGATGAAGCGAAAAAACGAATCATGGAATTGTCGGATTACGAAGAAGACAAAATTCCCATTGATTTCAGCCGTAAAGAGGGAAGTCTGATTTTTCTTTCGCAATCCAATAAAATTTTGTATTGTATCCCACATGAAAATGGCAGTTATCTCATTGCCACCAAAAGCGCAGAAGGCATTCAGCAAATGCTCAGCGAAGAATCCTTCCGCAATCAGGCGTATTCTTTTACCATCACAGACGATGGCCAGATCATCAGTAAGCCTGGAGATACAGATACCTTTGCCCGTATGGCTTCTTTCCAGGAAAGCGATTATGCAGACCATGAAAAATTGCAGGAAATGGAGGAGCAGATTGAAAAAGGTGAAGATGGTATCGAAGAGCTGACCTTGGATGAGGACAGGAAAATCATGGTGTCTTACCACCATTTGGAACAAGCGGATTGGGTCGTTCTGACGGTGATCCCGTCGGATGTCATCAGTAAAGAAATCAATTCTCTTTCTGCCATGCATATACTGGCCAGTGTCATGGTAATCCTTTTTGCCATTGTCATCATTGCAATTTTGTATCTGGCCCAGAGAAAATATCAGGAGGCTTTGGAGAAAATCGCCTTCGTTGACGGCATCACAGGGGGATTTACAGAGCCAAAATTCCAGCTGGAAGCCGAAAAGGCGCTGAAAGATCCTGCAAAAGCCTTCAGCTTCGTTTCTATGGACGTGAAGAGCTTTAAAGCCATCAATAACCTGTATGGCGTTGAAGAAGGGGACGAAGCACTGCGATTCCTTTATGGCGGAATTGCGTCTGTTTTGGGTGAAACATCCCTGCTTTGCCGTGCGTCTGCCGACCTGTATTATTTCCTGCTGGAAGAACAGGATACACAGGAGATCACCGCAAAATTACAGAAAATCATCAGCCTGACCCATCGGAAACCCATGGAAAAAGGGGAAGACTATAAACTGGATCTGCGTTTTGGTGTATATATCATAGAAGATCCTTCAGAAAATATTTTAAATATCACAGAAAAAGCAAATGCAACCAGAACTACAGAAAGAATGGAAATGAGCAATATCCAGTTCTATGATCAGGAAATCCAGCTGAACCGTATGGCTGAAAAACAAATGATAGACGAATTGGAAAAAGCCATTGAACATAATGAATTCCAGATTTTCCTGCATCCGAAAATCTCGCTGGAAACTTCCACTGTCCGTGGTGCGGAAGTGCTGACTTGTTGGAACCGCAGGGGAAAAGAATTCCTCCGTCCTTCTGAGTTCATTCCTATTTTTGAAAAATACGGTGTATTGCTGACATTGGATTTGTATATTTTCGAGCAGGTTTGCAAACTGTTGTCCAAGTGGCGGGCAGAGGGGAAAAAACTGCTGACCATATCGGTCAATATCTCTAAGAATTATGTTTTGCGCCCCAATATCATCGAGAAATACAAAGAAATCAGAGATCGGTATCATCTGCCTTATTGGGTGCTGGAATTTGAGATTACAGCCAATGGATTGTTTGAAAATACGGAAAAGATCCGCAATGTCATTGATGAGATGCATAAAGCAGGCTTTTTGTGTGCGCTGGATAATTTCGGTTCAGGCTATGCGTCATTGAACAGCCTGAACGTTCTGGATGTAGATACCATTAAATTGAACAGAAATTTCTTCAGCAGCAGAAACAACAGCAAACGGGGCAGAACCATCGTAGAAGCCGTTGTAAACCTCATATCCCAGCTGCGCATTGAAACAGTAGCAGAAGGGGTAGACGAAATCTTCCAGGTGAATTTCCTGAAAAGCTGTGGCTGTACCATGGTGCAGGGCAGCGTATACGCATCGCCGTTGCCTGTTGAGGAGTTTGAAAAATTTGTGGAAAATCATCAGCAGGTACCGTTTGCTGAAGAAATGGAAGAAGATGCAGACGACGCAGATAAAAATATCCGCGAAAAATGGAAAAATATCGTATATAGCCCAGAAGGCGGCAATCAGGAGCTCTCTGTTGGCGTTATCCCGTTTTTCTATGACCTGGAAAAAGATCGCATCACGTTTGCAACTATCTTTTCACAGATTTTGGGACAGCGGCATACCATTGAACATGCCCAGGAATTTTTACGGACATCAGAATTTATTTATCCTGACGATCGGGAGAATTTCTTTGCCTTAATGGAAAAATGCAATGCGGATACTTCTTGGATTGAAGATAATCTGCGGTTCCACGTAGGCGCGAAGGGATATGAATGGCTGGAAGTTTATATGGTCAAAAACTATGAACAGCGGAATAATGGTACCTATATCACCGGTGTTCTCATCAATAGCGGTTTTTGGCGCATGGAAATCAGAAACTGGCGGGAAAAAGCCCAGAAAGATGTGCTGACAGGGCTGTATAATCGCGAGTATTTCTACAAACATGCCAAGAGTATAATTGAAAAAGGCAATACGAAGCGGGCAGCGATTATTTTCGTGGATTTGGATAACTTCAAAGCGGCCAATGACACCATGGGTCATAGCTTTGGTGATGAAATCCTCAGAAATGTGGCAAAACGTATGACTCGCGTGTTCCGCAGCAGTGATATCATTGCGCGCTATGGCGGAGATGAATTTGTCATCTTTATGGAAAATGTAAGCAAAGAAGTGATTTGCGCAAGAATGGAACAGCTGAAAAATGTCTTTTCTTATCCTTATAGAAGTGATGATTGTCATTACCAGATATCGGCAAGTATCGGCGCAGCACGGTACCCCGATGACGGTGAGGATTTGAAAACATTGATCGACCATGCGGACGTGGCTGTGTATGCAGCAAAACATGGCGGCAAAAATCAGTATATTTTGTATGACGCAAGTTTGGAGCAGCGGGAAATTTTCAGCAATTCCAATCAAGAATAAAGAAAAGCCCTTATACATGGTATAAGGGTTTTTTTATTGCAAAAAATCTGAAAGACAGATCACTTGTCTGTATCTTCATTTTTACGCTCCCATGGTAAAAGGGGCATGGTCTTGTAATGGAGGATAACAGGCGCATTTGCGAAGTCCTGATGGAATTTTCGGATGATGCGCTGCATGACAATCTGGGATGTTTTATTGCTGGTATGAGGCAGTATAATCAGAAATTGATTTACACTGAAACGGGTGAAAATATCGCCTTTGCGCAGGTTTTTCGTAATATTGCAGTGTACAGATTTGGAAATGCTGTTTATGATTTTCTGATTTGGTATCGTTGTGCCGTTGTCGCTGAGGATGCTCAATAGACATAGACACGCGGATTCTCCCGTTCGGGAACAATTTCGGCGCTTTAATTGATACAATGTTTTGAAAATTTCAAACTCGCAGTAAAAAGCACCGGAAGGCTGTTCTTCATCCAGTTTTTCCTTGATGACATCCAGATCCATTTCGGTCGTATGGCTTTTCTTGATGATTTCCTTATAAAGAGCAGTCATTTTTCTGGAAGGCGTGATGCCCAATTCTTTGTAGAAGTTTTCAGAAATGGCATGATACTGCTCCAGCGCTTTCTGCATTTGGTTTGTTTGAACCAATGCTTTTAAATAGTAGATATAAAAAGATTCGTCATAGGGAACATAAATCAGCGCTTTGCGGCAAACACCGATCAGATCGTCATATCTTTTGAATTTGAAAAGGATACATGCCGCCTCTGTGCAGATTTTTGAAAATTTCGTGGTATAGTAATTGGCCGTCTGCATGATCCAGTCATCAATGGCATACCGATTCAGAAAGTCCCCTTGGTAAATGGCAATGGCTTGCAGCAGATACGTCAGCTTTTCTTCCTCTGTTTCCGCAAGATTGGCACTATGGAAATATTTTTCAAACAAATCAATATCAATGGTGCAGGGAATGTCCGTATTCCAGCCGTAAGCGTCGTGATGATATGTAATCAGTTGGATATCATCTTCCAGATCCAGCTCCTGCAGCAGCAAACGAAGGCGATGTACCAGAACTTTCAAAGCATTGACGGGATTTTTGGACTTGCTGTCCCTCCAAAGCAGATCGATGAGTTCAGAGCATGGAACAGCCCGTTTCCGGTTCAAAATCAGATAGCCTAAAAGGGACCATACTTTCTTGGAACGGTTCATCTGCACGGAAATACATTTATCTTTATTTGTGATGGAAAAGTCACCAAGCATGGTGATATGGAAATGATTATTCATGATAGTATCCTTTCAATTCCTGAATAAAGACATATACATAATAAATATTATATCATGGTTTTTAAAAAGTGCACATATAGGACTTTAAAAAACAAATGAAAAAAGCCCCAAATACCGCGAAGGTAATTTGGGGCTTTTTTATGCCGAACCGTTTATGTATATATTACATATTTAAAATATTATACGTTTTTTCTCAGTTTTTTCAGACCCAACAGAGCCAGCAGAGCTGTTACGCCAAATACGGCAGGAGCTGCATTATCGCCTGTCTGTGGAACGTCAGAAAGAGGAACGGGGTCCTCACTGATTTCAACACTGTCTACCAGAGGAACAGGGTCTTCTGCAATTGTAATGCCTTCCGGCAGATCTGTCAGAGGAATTGCGATTTCAGGGATTTCCTCAACAATCTCATCAACGGCTCCGTCAACCGCATTATCAGGATTGTCAGGCAGGTCTGTCAAAGGTACATCTTCGTCAGGAATATCTACAGTGCCGCCACCGTTGCTTCCACCGCCGCGGTTTCCGCCGTCGGAATCAGAGTCCGCATCACCGTCCGCGTCGCCGTCAGCATCACCATCGGCATCGCCGTCCGCATCGCCATCAGCGTCGCCGTCAGCGTCGCCGTCTGCGTCACCGTCCGCGTCACCATCGGCGTCACCGTCTGCATCACCGTCTGCGTCACCATCGGCGTCACCGTCCGCGTCGCCGTCTGCGTCACCATCAGCATCGCCATCTGCGTCGCCATCTGCGTCACCATCGGCGTCACCATCAGCGTCGCCGTCAGCGTCACCGTCAGCATCGCCATCCG
>NZ_CAJMDQ010000041.1 GCF_905212195.1 uncultured Anaerotignum sp.
ATTGTATCACACTTTGGTTATATAGAAAATTACGTTTTTATTACAATACAGAAAAAAAACTGTTGCATAATAGATTATTTTATATTAGCATATAGAGAAAATTTATCAAATGGGGTGATATTTATGATGCGTTACGGACTAATTGGTGAAAAATTAGGACACAGCTTTTCCAAGATCATACACGAGAAACTGGCTGATTATACTTATGATCTGATTCCGCTTTCTCTGGAGGAGCTGGATGTCTTTATGCGCGAAAAAGCATTTAGCGCCATCAATGTGACCATACCATATAAAGAAACTGTCATTCCCTACTTGGACGAAGTAGACCCGAAAGCTGCAAAAATGGGCGCAGTTAATACTGTTGTGCAGCGAAATGGGAAACTTTTCGGATATAACACAGATTACTTCGGTTTTCGATACATGCTGGAACATAACCATATCCAGATTGCAGGTAAAAAGGTGCTTGTACTGGGCAGAGGCGGCGCCTCTAAGGCCGTTATTGCGGTTCTGGAAGATATGGGAGCAGCAGAAATCCACACAATCTATTACAAAATTGCGGAGAATACTATTTCATACGAAACATGCTATGCTTTACATACAGATGCACAGGTAATCGTCAATACAACACCCGTGGGCATGTATCCAAATTCTGGCTGCAGTCCCATTGATTTGACGCCTTTCACCAATCTGGAGGCTGTTGCAGATGTTGTTTACAATCCTCTGCGCACCAGACTGGTTTTGGACGCACTGGAAAAAGGGATTCAAGCCATCGGTGGACTGGAAATGCTTGTAGGACAAGCAAAATATGCTGTTGAAATTTTCTTGGATCAGTCCTTGCCAGACAATGCCATTGAAGTGGTTCATAATGAGTTAATGGCAGAGCGCAGAAATCTTGTATTGATTGGGATGTCCGGCTGCGGGAAAACCACTTTGGGCAAACTGGCTGCAGAAAAACTCGGAAAAACTTTTGTGGATACAGATGCAGAAATCATCAAACGCATTGGTATGTCCATTGCTGATTACTTTGCGGCATACGGCGAAGACTCCTTCCGTCAGATAGAATCTGAAGTCGTACAAGAACTTTCTGCAAAGAATAATCTGGTCATTTCTACCGGCGGCGGTGTCATCAAAAATCCTGAAAATATCCGCTGGCTGAAAGGAAACGGCACTGTTATCTGGATACAGCGTGATCCTGAACTGTTGGAAAGTGGCAATGGCCGTCCTCTCGTACCAAATCAGGAAGCCGTTCGAAAACTTTTGAAAGAACGTCTGCCCCTTTACACAGCTGCCGCAGAAGCCATCATTGAGAATAATGAAAATGAAAAAGAAGCTTTGCAGAAAATACTGACAGCTTTTCAGCAGGCATAACATTGTGGAATCAATTTCTTATATAGCAATGCACTGTTTTCTTTGAAACTTCTTTATAAAAAACAAAGATAGCCAGAATCCTAGAATGAAAAGGATTTCTGGCTATTTTCTTTTTTGCGTATGAAATTTTTCCTTAACAGGATGCTGCTTTGCAGGTTAATCAAAAATAAACAATTCCTCAATGGGCGTTTCCACCACCCGGGAAATATCAATGGCAAGCTTCAGCGAAGGATTATACTTCCCTGCTTCCAACCGCATGATGGTTTCTCGCCGAACGCCTACCTTCTCCGCCAACTGCTCTTGGGTCAGGTCTTTCAGCAGGCGATATTTCTTCAAATTACAGACAAATTCTGCCATATTATCGTTCCTCCAGCCAATATAATTTCACGGCATACGCCAAAATCAGCACCACATAAGCAATGACTACCAGAATAAATATCACTTCCAGATTGCTCATGAACAAGCCAATAATCCAAATAGCTGCAAAAAGGAACAGAGAAAGGTGACCGATGAAAGCAAGGGCTGTTTTCCGATCTTCCTGATAACGTTCGTCCGCCTGATCCCCCTGAATCTTCCCTAAGAAGAAAAATCCAAAGAAGGAAAAGAAACCCAGATAAGCCAGACTGGTAATATCCCCTGTCATAAAATAACGGCAGGCAAAAAATCCCAAAAAGCCAAGAAAACCTAAATAAAAATTTTTCCGAATCATAAAAACACCTCTTCCTTAAGTGATATATTTATCTCTTTCTGATATAAATATATCACTTTTCAATATCTCTGTCAACTGAAATAGTACAAATATATCACTTTTTGAGATTTATTTATCACATGCAAAAGCCGAAAAAAGTCCATGACATCGTCATGGACTTTTTCTTGGGTTCGTTCAATTAAGGCTGTACCACAGCACGTCTTTTGAATACTTTCGCAGATTTCTTTTCGGCAACTTCGAAAATGGCAGAAATCTTATCTACAAATGTCAGTACATAAGATTCTACATAGCGGGGAGGCACCGGTGTGCAGGGCCACATATGTTTCAAAATCGCGTCTGTTTCTACTTTATTTAATTCTGTAATCTTTTTCGCGTTGTCATAGGCAACCCGAGGGTGCCAAGCAGCATGATTGGAGCGAATTGCTTTTTTGGTTCTCCAATCATAGAAAAACAAATCATGCAGCAAGCCCGCTCTTGCAGCAGAACGATAATCCCACCCCATACGGTAGCAAATCAAAAAGCTGTAATAGGATACATTTATGCTGTGCTGTAAACGGCTAGTATCGCAGTGCTGTACGTGGTTATCCATTTTCTGTACCATATCATGCGCCAAGAGATCCTCAACGCATGCTTTGTACTCTGCCAGCAAAGAATCCTCATCCGGTCTGCTAAAGTCCTTTCTTGAACCAATCGCTTTGTGCATTTACGTCTTTCCTTCCTTGTAAATTCATGTAAACTTAATTTACATAATTATTATATCACGAAAGGATTTCCAACGCTACAAAAATCAAAATTTTTTTAGAAAATATTAAAACAAAATTTGCTCTATCTCTTTATGCACTATTTCTCTTTTGGTCTGGCAATGAGGGCCGCCAAAAAGGCAAAAATGATCACAGCTGTAAGGCCGCCGGCGGCAGCTTTGATTCCGCCTGTAAAAATGCCAAAAATGCCCATGGCATCCACTTCACTTTTCACTTCCATGGCAAGACGGTTGCCAAATCCAGTCAGAGGCACCGTTGCCCCTGCCCCTGCAAAATCAATGAGTTTCGGATAAATGCCAAGACCGCCCAGCACACAGCCAACACATACGAAAAGAACCAATATTCTGGCAGGTGTCAGCTTTGTTCGGTCAATGAGTATCTGCCCCAATACGCAAATCAATCCACCCACAAGAAAGGCTTTCAGATACATCATATGCAGCTCCCCTTTCCGCTTTCTATAACGACTCCATGGGCTACAGCGGGGATGGTCAGCCCCAGTACCGCAGAATCTGCACTGAGCAAAGCGCCAGTGGGGATAAAAAGCATACGTTTGATTTCGCCGCTGCAAAGTTTTGGATAGAAATAACCACAGAATGTTACTGCCGAACAAGCGCATCCGCTGCCGCCGGAATGGGTATCCTGTGTTTCTCTATCAAAAATGAGTATCCCACAGTCAGTGTAATTCTCCGACATGTCATACCCTTCTTTCGCCATCAGTTCCACAACAAGCTGATGACCCACATAACCCAAATCCCCCGTGGCAATCACATCATAATCCTGTGGCGTACGTTCCGTTTCTTGAAAATGCGCCAGCAGCAAATCCACAGCCGCAGGTGCCATAGCCGCTCCCATATTTTGCGCATCTGTAATTCCCATATCAATAATCTTTCCCGTGGTGACCATGGTAATCTGCGGCCCTTCTCCTTCTTTTGCCAAAACCACCGCACCATCCCCTGTGACCGTTCTGGTGGCCGATTGCGGGCGTTGTATTCCCAATGGCAAAGGGAATCGGAACTGCTTTTCTGCCGCGCAGAAATGGCTGGAAGCGCCGCCTAAGACGTATTCTGCAAAGCCGCCATCAATGAGCATAGCACCCACACTCATGGCTTCTCCCATAGTAGAACACGCTCCAAAAAGTCCCAGAAAAGGAATGGGCAGGTCTTTGATGCCGAAAGTTGTTCCCATACACTGATTCAGCAAATCTCCGCAAAGGACATACTGTATATCTTCATGGGTCAATCCCGCTTTTTTCAGTACCAATGCCATATTTTCTGCCACAAAACAGCTTTCCGCTTTTTCCCAGGAATCTTCTCCCATCATGGAATCCTCAGCAATTTCATCAAAATATTTTCCAAGAGGGCCCTCTCCCTCCTTTTTTCCCACAGTAGACGCTGCTGCCCGTATCACAACTGGCTTCGCAAATGCCACCGTTTGTCTGCCAATACGTTTTGTCATGAAATCACCTCCCAAGGAAATAATAGCAAATGCCAACAACAACAGAAGTCAATGTACCATACACAATAACCGGTCCCGCAATGACAAACATCTTTGCTCCCATGCCCATAATCAGCCCTGCATTGCGGTATTCGATTGCCGGAGAAACCACAGAATTTGCAAAGCCTGTAATAGGCACTTCCGTTCCTGCACCACAGTATTTTCCTAATTTTCCATAGATACCAGTCGCTGTCAAAACAGCAGAAAGAAATATCAGAGAAATGGAAACCAGCAAAAGTGCATTTTCATATTCGATGCCAAAAGATAAATAACGCTCCTGCAAAAACTGTCCCAAAGTACAAATCAAGCCACCTGAAAGAAATGCCATCAGGCAATTTTTCGCCATGGGGCTTTTCGGCGATGCCTTTTCCACCATGGCAGCATATTTTTTCTGCGCCTGTTCGTCTGTACGCATATACTCACCTCGTTTGTTTTCTCATTAGTATTGCTTCTTTCCTGAAAAACATACGGTTCCACTGCTTTTTTACAAAAACTTCATAGAAATTTTACGACAATACATGAAAAAAGAATGGATTTCGATTATAATGAAATAAAAAACAAAAAGGAGTGAATGAATTGGATCAACTGAGAAACAAAAAAGGATTCATTTGTGATATGGACGGTGTCATTTACCATGGCAACCAGATCTTACCCGGTGTAAAGGAATTTATTGACTGGCTCTACAGAGAAGATAAAAAATTCCTGTTCCTGACAAACAACAGCGGCAAAACCCCTCAGGAACTGCAGGAAAAACTGTCCCGCATGGGACTGCATGTAGACAGCAGCCATTTCTATACAAGCGCGTTGGCAACAGCAAACTTCATCGCAACACAGACTCCGAATGCAAAGGTATTTGTTATCGGCGAACCCGGTTTGTACAACGCTTTATATGAAAAAGGCATCATTCTGGATGATACATCACCTGACTACGTTGTTATCGGGGAATCTTACAGCTATAATTATGAAAACATCTGCCGTGCCGTACGTCATATTCAGAACGGCGCACGCCTCATCGGCACCAACTCCGACTTGACTGGCCCTACAGAACAGGGTATCATTCCTGCTTGCCGTGCATTCGTGAAACCCATCGAAATGGTAACAGGAAAAGAAGCTTATTACATTGGCAAGCCCAATCCCCTGATGATGCGTACAGGCCTGAACATGCTGGGCGTACACTCCAAAGAAGCTGCTATCATTGGCGACCGTATGGATACAGACATCGTTTCTGGTATCGAAAGTGGTCTGGATACCGTTCTGGTGCTTTCCGGCGTTTCTACTATGGAAACTGTGAAAACTTTCCCTTACCGCCCTCGTTTGATTTTGAAAGGTGTTGGAGAAATCCCCACACTGGCAAAAGAAGAAAAAGCTGAAAAAACAAAATAACTGCAAATGAAAAACACCCTTTTGAGAGATGATTCTCCCACAAAGGGTGTTTTTTTGATTACATTTATGCGTGATGAACACGAATAATGGAGGAAATTTCTTTTACCATAGACATCGTCTTGATGACAGTGATGGAATCCATGAACTGTTTTTCCAGTACATCATATGTAACAATAACAACTTCCGCAGTATTGCCTTCTTTTGCTTTCTGCAGCAGCATGGAAATGCTAACGCCATTGCTGCCAAACAGTCCAGCCAATGCCGCAAGAGTGCCTGCACGGTCTTCCAGTTTCATACGGATGTAGTAACTGCTTCTGGTTTCGGACATTTTCTTCACAGGCAGGCTCTGATAGCAGGAACAGCCAATACGGCCTGTGCAATGGTACTGCATGTTACGAGCAATATCCATAATATCCCCTACCACTGCAGAGCCTGTAGGCAGTGCACCTGCACCTCTGCCGTAGAACATTGCATCATCCACTGCGTCACCGTGCACGAAAACAGCATTAAAGGAATCTTTGACTGCTGCCAGAGGATGCTGCAGAGGAATCATAGTAGGATGTACCTTTACTTCAATGCCTTCCGGTGTCAGTTTAGCCAGACCCAGCAGTTTGATTTCATAGCCAAGTTCATGGGCATAGCGAATATCTTTTGCTGTGATTTTAGAGATACCTTCTGTATAAACATCATCGAATGTAACGGAGCTGTGGAAAGCGATGGAAGCCATGATTGCCAGTTTGCGGCCTGCGTCATAGCCTTCAATGTCTGCTGTAGGGTCTGCTTCTGCATAGCCCAAGTCTGTTGCCAGTTTCAGCGCATCGTCAAATTCCATGCCGTCTTCTGCCATTTTTGTCAGGATAAAGTTTGTGGTACCATTGATGATACCCATAACTTCTGTAATATCATTGCCCAGCAGGCACTGCTTCATGGGGCGAATGATGGGAATACCACCGGCAACGGCTGCTTCAAAGAGCAGGTCACACTGATGTTCTCTAGCGATTTCCAGCAGTTCATGCCCATGGGTTGCCATCAAGTCTTTGTTTGCAGTTACGACATGCTTGCCTTTGGACAGTGCTTCTTTGATGTATGTTCTGGCAGGCTCAATGCCACCCATAACTTCCACCACAATAGAGATGGAATCATCATTGATAATATCACTCCACTGATCCGTCAGCTGATCTGCCGGAACTTTATCCGCGTATTTCGCTTTATTTCTTACCAGAACTTTTGCAACTTCCAGTGTAGATCCAATTTTTGCAGGCATATTGGGTTTCTGTTTTGCCAAAATTTCATATACACCGCCGCCAACAGTACCCATACCCAGCAGCGCGATTTTCTTGATGCTTTCGTCCATGGTTTCCCCTCCTGTAAATAACAATAGAATATGACAATATCTGTCGTGATATTAAGATTTTAACACGATTCTAACCGATGTCAACCATTTTTGTCTTTTTTGAGCAAACATTTATCCGTATGACAAATACAATCACGTTTTTTGCAGAATTTTCGTCAGTATTGCCTTTTTTTGAACTGTATTCTTTATTGGGCTGCCTTTTGGCAAAGAAATACATTTTATCCCCTGTACATTTGTTCATTTGAAATGTGATATACTCACAGAACAAAATCTAGCACACTGCTATACTATAAACAAAGGAAGGTGATCTATATGTCATACAAATCGTTTTTACAGCGCAATTTTGGAATGTTCTTTTTTGTCACATTAGGTTTGATTGCTGGTTTTCTTTACTATAAATATGTTGGCTGTGTTTCCGGTACATGTCCCATCACTGCCAATCCCATCATGTCTGTGCTTTACGGCGGCATTCTAGGCGGGCTGTTCCACAGCATCATTACAGAAATTTTCATTCCTATGTCAAAAAGAAAACATCTGGACAAATAAAAGAAAGCTGAAATCCCTATAACCTAAAGGATTTCAGCTTTTTTATTTTTACAAAGATTTTATTTACAAAAGCTACTATTAAAATTCCTCTGAAGAAACGTTTTCTTAAGGGGAATCTGATTTGAATCACTTTTTATGCTTATTTTTCCAATTCGCCTCGATACTGACCAATGGCACCCATATTTTTCACATTCTGGAAGCCTTTCTGCTCCAAAAATCCCATTGCCATTTTGCTTCTGCCGCCGCTGAGGCAGTACAGATACAGAGGCGTATCTTTCTCATAATTGACTGTATTGATCTGGGAGGTTGGAATGTTAATGCTGCCGGGTACATGTCCCTGCATGTATTCATCAGGCTCCCGTACATCAATGACAACTGCGTTCTTTGTATCCTTTGCCTCCTGCAGCAATGTCATAAAGTCTGGTTTTTTTCCAAACAGTCCAAACATTTGTTTTTCATCCTTCTTTCTTTTGTATCACAAACTCATTATTTTGCAATCAAACCAAAATAAAGCAGTACCACAATACCTAAAACAATACGGTACCAGCCAAAGACTTTGAAGTCATGTTTCTTGATGTAACCCATAAGGAATTTGATTACAAGAATGGATACCACAAAAGCTACAATCATACCAGTCAGCAGAATGGCAACTTCCATACCAGTAAAATGGAAGCCAAACTGTACAATCTTCAGCAAACTTGCACCGAACATAACGGGAATTGCCAAAAAGAATGTAAATTCCGCCGCTACGGTTCTGGATACACCCAAAAGCAGTGCACCAACGATGGTCGCACCGGAACGGGATGTACCGGGGAAAATTGCCGCGATAAGCTGGAATACACCAATCAAAAGTGCAAGCTGGAATGTGATTTCTTCCAAACTGTTAACACGTGCCCGTTTTCCTTTATGGCGTGTTTCGATAATCAAAAACGCGATACCAAAAACAATCAGTGCAATGGCAACGGTGGTATAGTTGTAAAACAATGCTTCAAACTTCTCATTAAACAACAGCCCGATAACTGCCGCCGGCACACAGGCAACCAGAATCTTCAGCCACAGCATCACGATATCCATACGCAGATAAGAAATCAACCCCGTCCGAATTCTTCTGGGGTCATAAGGCGGTTTCTGGAAAGGAAAAATGGAATTCCAGAATATTACCACAACTGCCAGAATGGCACCAAGCTGGATCACAACCTCAAACATACTGTAGAATTCTTCCGATACCTGCAAAGGCATAAATTCATTGAACAGAATCATATGCCCCGTACTGCTGATAGGCAGCCATTCCGTGATGCCTTCGATGACACCGAAAAGCGCTGCTTTCAATAATTCAATCAAGTTCATACGCTACCTCTCTTTTTCATTATTTTTGCGTTTTCTATTATACTTGGTTTTACCAGAAATATCCACTAAACATAAGATTTTTCTTTCTTAAGATTTCTTTATATCTGATGCAAAGTCAGCTTGTTCCAGTAAAATCGATACCGCAGCGTAATATTCTGCCAAAGAATTGGCTTTCTTGATTTTTTTGATACGTTTATCTTCTCCTGCAAAAAGGCTTTCCCAGTATGCCCATAATTCCTTCATTTTGAACAATACATTCCGGTCACCAGACATGATTTCCTCATAGCCATGACAGATACGATTGTGAAAAGAAAGGAATTCCTCTTTTGTGCAGGGATTTCCACCCTTTATCTGACGAACCAACGCCGGATTGGCCATAAGTCCGCGCCCCAGCATCACAGATTGAATCTGCGGGAAACGCTGACAGATTCGCTCATAATCTTCCACGGAAAAAATGTCACCGTTGTAGCAAAGAGGAAAGGGACTTTCCTTGGCGGCAACCTCAAAAGCATCCAGACGGGGTTCATATTTATAGTAGTCTTCCCGAATACGGGCATGGAGAATCCATTCTTTCACTGGATACGGACGAAATAGTTCCAGCAATTCCACAATTTCCATAGGGTCACACATACCCAATCTTGTTTTGAGAGAAACAGGAATGGGGGTATATTCGTAAACCTCATCCAGAAAAGTACGCAGTTTTTCTTTTTCTCCCAAAAAGCCTGCGCCCTTTCCTTTTGTCACCACTGTCGCCGAAGGGCAGCCCAGATTCAGATTCACTTCCTCATATCCCATATCTGCCAATACCTTTGCTGCCTGCAAAAACTGTGTGGCATTGTTTGTCAAGATTTGGGGAATCAGAGGGATATTCCGATTATTTTCCGGCAGAACATCCCGTTTTTCCTTTGGGCTCATAGGGCGATTCTGATTAGGCGATATAAATGGTGTATAGTAACGATCTACAGAAGGAAAACAGGCATGATGGGCATTCCGAAAGACGTAGCCTGTAATTCCTTCCATAGGCGCGAAATAAAATTTCATCAGATAGATTTCTCCTTTCTTTTTGCCAACTGCAATAAGGATTTTCTATAGGAACCATGTTTCTGCTTTCCATAAATGGAAGGGAAATGACAGAAGATATGAGCTGCCAGACAAGCAACCGCAAAAAACGGCAAATACTCATAACCAAAAACTTCCGCACCAATGAAGATAGGTGCCAGAAGTGTATTGGTTGCGCTTCCGAAAACGGCAGCATACCCCAATGCAGCAGCCAGCATCACTGGCAATCCCATAAAACCAGCTAAAATCACACCTAAGGACGCACCAATAGAAAACAATGGTGTCACTTCCCCACCTTGGAATCCCAGAGAAAGTGTAAATACCGTCAGAAGAATTTTCAACAGCCAGTCATAAGCGTAAATGGTATCTCCGTCAAAAGATGCGGAAATCAGATTGGTTCCCAGCCCTGTATATCTTCCTTGGTGGAAAAACAACAGCAGAATACTCAATATGATACCACCCAAAAACACGCGCAGCAATGGATTTGGCAGGATTTCCGCCAATTTCTTTTTACTTTTTCCCAAAAGGAATGCAAACAGACTACCTACGCAGCCAAAAATCAAACCAATTACAATAAGCTTTCCTACAAAAACAGGTGTCACTGCCATTTGCAATTCCAAAGGCACCTGAAATTTTTCCAGTCCCAAAAATGCGGAAACAGAAGCCGCTGTAAAAGCTGCCGTACACATGGGCAGAATGGCACGAAGTGCAAGCTGTCCTACTACAGGCACTTCCATTGCAAAGAAAATCGCTGCCAAAGGTGTACGGAACAGCCCTGCAAACCCTGCCGCCATACCTGTCAGCAGAAAAATATGTGTGCCATCTTCTATGGAAAAGCGTTTTCCTACCTGATGGGAAACGGTAGCACCCAGCTGTACTGCTACCCCTTCTCTGCCTGCACTGCCGCCAAATAAATGGGTCAGCCATGTACTAATCATGACAAAGGGAATCAATCGTCTGGGAACTTCTTCATCTTCTCGATGGCTCACAGAGAGAATCAGGCCCATACCTTCTCCACTTCTGCCGCCATACTTTTTATAAGCCCAGACGATGCCGACGCCTACCAAAGGCAGTGCAGGCACCAGATAAAATATATGTGCGGTTCGAATATCGCTCACCCAAAGGAGGACTTTACCGAAAATCGTATCCAGACACCCTACCAGTGCCCCAATGACAATCCCCAATCCTGCCAGCATCAACTGTGTTTTCCACGAACCATAAGCATGTTTTTCCATTTCTTTCCCCTTTCTTCCCAATAAAAAAGCCAATGACCCTGTAATGATTTTACAGAAGTCATCAGCTGTTTCAGCGTTTCCGGCATTGCCGCGGGAGAACCTCATTCCCTTACAATCTTGTGTATTTTACCATAGAACCAAAATTTGTGTCAATGGTGTTTTTATTCAGCATCTTCGCTTTCTGCGCCCCAAAGACCTTTTTCTTCGGAAAGGTCACGGAAGCTCAGCAGATATTTTTCTACCATATAAGCAGGATTATAAGAGCGTTTTGCCTTTCTCATACCTGCATGACCCATGTCTTCTTCTCTGTTCACATAAGTCACATCCTGACATTCATGGAGTACATACTGCTGGTTAATCATAGGATACAGTCCATCAATATCTGTATCTGCTTTTTCGATATGCACCAGCTGCACATCATCACGCAGGCGTTCCCCTACTGTGAACGCACCCATTTTACCGTCTACGAAAATAGAACCGCCAGTCAAACCCAGACGTTCCATGTTGTGCAGTGCAAGGGAAACGGACTTTCTTTCGTCTTCCAGTTCCTTGGTTTCTTCTCTTTCAGAAATCCACTTATCATACAGTGCCATACAGTCGTCAATAAGTGTTGCATCCAATTTACGATATTCATAGTCAGGATGATTTGCCAAGAATTTATTGATATGATTTCTTTTGCCATGGAGTTTTTTACCTTTCAGTGTTGCCAGACTTTCTCTTTCATAAACATAGTCCCAAGCAATATCTGTAGGCATTGCAAACATTTCAGGGCAAGCTTTCAGCATCATGTCGCGGAAAGGTGTCCAAACAGAACGGAATGTGGGTTCCACACCAGCCTGTTTCATATAGTCCGCTGCATCCATGATGGCTTTCCGATAATCCACATCGGCACCTTTTTTCGGGATAGGCGCCCAGAAATAAACAGGCACACCTTCGAAGTCCAGTTTTACATACAGTACGTTATTCTTTTCGGCAAATTCCATTTTTCCTTCTGTGCCCCAGATAAACAGGTTCGCAAAGGACAAATCAGAGCAATCCATCTGCCAAGGTTTTGTATAGCTTTCAATCAGTTCCTTTGTTTCCAGTGTAAAGGGACGGAAACAAAATTCGTTTTTACAGTCAGCTTCTACTTCTCTTTCCAAACATTGTGTATACGGCATGTTTTTCAGCCTCCATTTTAATATTCATCAATAATATAACAGTTACATTTTGGTAATTTCTCGTTGATTTCCTGAAATCCCGCTTCATCATATATATGCACATAGGGTCGCTGGCTTTCCAAATCGGTATATCCCACCAGCACTTGCAGCAATCTTCCCGCAGGAATGGAAAAAGCAGGCGTTTTTTCTGTTTTCTCACCACTCAGCAGAAAACAGCCATTGTTTTCTGGAACCACATGATCTTCCACAGCAAAAGCTGCTTTTCCATCAAGTTCCAGTGCCTTCAACAGCACTTGCAAATTCGTCAGACCCATAACACCTTTCTGTTTTACCTCTTTCTGGGCAAAGCCAAAAGTAATTTGGGATTCAGGCGCAAGTTTTACAGATAATGACAAACCTTCGCATTCTGCAAAAATACCTGTCAGTACTTTCTGCAAAGCGTCGTCATCTCCAACCGCTTCCACACAGATCAATTCTGTTTCTGTCTGATAATAAAACACATAAGCTTCTACAGCATCTTTTCCATAAGCCATGCATTTTCCGCCGTCAGCGTTGTAGTCCGCACATTTACGCAGGAAATCTGCTTCTGTACGGTAGATAATGCCGCTGTATTTCTTTGCAAAGTCTGTATAGCAAGGAAATGCTTTTGTGTATTCTTCCGGCTCTAAAGGATAAACACCTTCTACAGCTGTCACTTCCGGTATTTTTTCTGCTGTCAGATAACAAGCATCTGCCACAGGATAATGTCCAAAGGAAAAATAACTGGGCAGAACCGCCGGTGTATGAACAGCTACACCATAGCCTTTTTTCTGCAAAAGCTGCATATCATAGGGGAAAATTCTTCCCATATATCCCTTCTTTCGATGATCTGGATGGGTGCAGACACCACAAAGCATAGTGCCTTTTACCGCCTTTCCACGGATTCCAATGGTATAGGGAAATGCCTGCATACATGCCGCGAAAACATCATCGGCTTTCAGGCAGACAGAGAGAGAAGGCTCAAATCTATGGTGAAAAAACCACTGACAAAAAGCATCGCTGTCACCAAAACAAAGCTGCCACAAATCTGAAAAATCCTGTCGATCTTCTAACACAGCACTTCTTACTTCAATCATTTTTCACCAGCCTTCTTTCCTACTTTTTAAGTATATTTTACAGGAATGTAAAAGAAAAGTCAAATAATAATTATTATCATTTGATAGATTTTGTAAATTTATGTTTGATACATATCACTTTTACACATATCTTTCAGATGCACTCGTAAAAAGAAGGTGTTTTGGTTAGACAAATTCCTTCTCAAAATAAAAATCAGGTTTTAATGCCCGAAAAGAGAGCAATTTCAAAAGAAAATTCAGAACTTTTCACAAATGCATCTGTTCGTATTCCATATCTTCCAACATAGCAAGTCCTTCTGCCCAGATTTTTTTGAAAGCAGAAGGCAGTGCATATTTTTCTTTTGCCTCCTCTATAGTTACCCATTGAAATGGTGTATCCGCCATAGCTTTTACGTTGATAAAATACGCATCCATATGCCATTCTATATGTGTAAAAATATGCTTCTGTCCCCGCATATTTTTGATTTCTGCCTGTTGTATGCCCCAATCGGCAAAAGCCATTGGCAAAGCATATTCTTTTGGTACATGAGGCAGTTCCCATAAGTTTGCCAACAAGCCTTTGCTGTCACGCTTTCTCAAGGCAATTCTTTTGCCATCCGTCATAAAGCAAACAGAAAGATATTCTTTCGTTCTTGGCTTTTTCTCACTCTTTACGGGATACTGCATAGGATTTCCTTTTTGATATGCCAGACACAATGTCCGAAGGGGGCAATTTTCACACTTAGGTTCCCCATTGGGTACGCATACTGTTGCCCCCAATTCCATCAACGCCTGATTCACGTCTCCAGCAATCTCTCCTGTCAGTGCGTCATTGATTTCTTCTTCCCATGCCTTTTTGGTCTGCTGGAGCATGATATCCCTTTCATCGGCAAAGACTCTGGACATAACGCGAAGCACATTGCCGTCCACTGCCGCAAAAGGCAGAGAAAACGCAATGGAAGCTACCGCACCAGCCGTATAAGGTCCAATGCCTTTCAGCCGCAAAAGTGCTTTATGGTCTGCCGGCATTTTTCCGTCGTATTCTGCCATGACCTGTTTTGCCGCTGCCTGCATGTTCCGCACACGACTATAATATCCCAAGCCTTCCCATAACTTGAGAATCTGTTCCTCATCGGCTTCTGCCAAATGACGGATGGTAGGCAGTTCCTCCAAAAACCTTGCATAATAAGGCTTTACCGCCTCCACTCTCGTCTGCTGGAGCATAATTTCCGAAACCCAAATGGCATAGGGGTCTTTTGTTCTGCGCCATGGCAAATCTCTTTTATATACATGATACCACTCTGTTAAGAGGGCAAACACTGTCTGTAAACTCTGTTCCTGCATAAAACAATCCTTTCTGGAGATAGATTTCAATCTATTCTATCATATTTTCAGATAAAACAACGGACAAACCTCCAGCAATTTTCTCTTCAAAAAAATAATTCCAAGCAAAATAAGAATCACTGGAATCCCGTAAGCCCCAAGAATTCCAGTGACATTTATTTTCTTATGAAGATGCCCTAAAAGGTCTGTCCGCAAAATACAGCAATTATCGTATTTTAAAACATTTCAGGTAAAGAGGAATAATCATACCACCAACGGAATTCCCCAAAGTCATGACGATGATGGAAAGCAAGCAATGACCGCTCCATACACCTGCCAGAGAAAAATAATACATATTGGCAATGACGTGTTCAAATCCACTCAGGATAAATACCATAACCGGAATAAACACCCCTACGGTACGAATGGTGGAACCTGTCTGATTTTTGAAAATATCTACGGCAATAAACATGAGCATGCCGCAGAATACAGCCAACAGGAAAATACTCAGGAAATCATCGTTCAGCTTTGTTGCCGCGATAGTTTGTACTTTTTCCGCCATACCTTCGTAGATGCGGCTGTTCCGTACCATCCATGCAACGATATATGTACCAATCAGATTGCCAATCCACGTGATTGCCAGTTCAATGAGATACACAGGCTTCTGCATCGGCAGATAACCGATTTTCCCGGTAAACAACTGCAATTGGAAAATAACAATGGTAAACAGGCCAATGGCAAAGAGACAACTGCCCACAACAGGATTTTGCTGTGATAGATACACTGTACCGCCCATGCCAATCAATCCACCTGCAATGACCGCAGAAACCAACTGCCTTACTCGTTCCATATTGACATCTCCTCTACCCCTGTTCCATTACAACCACTACAAATACGTGGTAAGTATACTATATCTTGTGGTATTTTGTCAACACGAACACAACAAATGATACAATTTGAATGGGATTTTATTCCAAACAAAATAGCATAATGCCAAAAGAAAAACCTCCAAAGACTGTTGTTTCTTTGGAGGTTTCGTATTTCTGATGCTTTCTATGATTCCATTAAAATCAGTTGAATGCAGGACCGCCGCCTTCTGTCAGGCAGCCTTCTGTTGTCTGTTCGGGAATCTGTTCCACAGGTGCCTGCTGAGGTTCAGATGCAGCGGGTGCACTCTGCTGCGCGGGCTGTGCAGGTGCTTCCTGCTGTACTTCTTCTACAGGAGCAGGTTCACTTGCCACTTCTTCCTGAGATTCTGCGTCTTTCTGTGCTTTTGCAGCAACTTCCTGTTCCTTGGTAGAAACCGCATCACCGGATGCTTTGCTTGTGTATTTCGCAAAAACAACATCATCTTCCAGACACAGTTCCACATTCTGGTCAATATCATCCAGACCCAATGCACTCAGTTCATAAACAGTGCCGTCTGCCAATGTGAGCTGTACCTGATATACCACATTCAGGGCAACATCTTTTTCCCCTACGCCTTCTGTTTCGCCTGCTTCTTCTGGCATATAGAACCATTCTGCTGTTTCGCCATTTTTCAGAACAGCGTCGCTTGCCAGCATATTGGCAGGATATGCTTCCTCATCGGAAGTTTTCACGGAAATGCCTGTCACATCCTGACCAATGCTGTTTTTCAGCAGAATGTCATATGCCCCTTCCGCTTCTGTACCGATTACCTGATACTGAGGTTCGGTAGTAGCTGTTTCTGCCGCTTCCTGTCCGCAGCCAGCCACTGCCATACACATTGCTGCCGCAAGAACAAATCCCCATACTCTTTTTGCTTTCATTTCATTACCTCCCTAAAGATTCCATGTGATTTCTTTACTGCAAACGATAAAGGGCTGGCTGCCATTTACCGCAATTACATTCAGCTGTATATTTCCTTCCGGCACACTGCCGCCTTTCAAATAAAGATGAAAACCATTGGCTTCCCCATCTTCTGTTTCTGCATAAAAAGTTTCGTATGTTTTGGTTTCCATGGTGTTTTCATTTCTCACAGAAACATAAATCTGTGTATCCGGCTGGATATATTTTTCATCTAAAGTGCCTTTGATTTCCAGAAAAGAACCTGCTTTTTCCGCAGTCATTTCCGTATTGGTCTGCGCTTGAGGTGCAATCATATTTTTCACCTGTGGGCATTCCACAATGGGCATATCTGTAATGAAATCATCCAGATTTCGTTCTACTTTTTCAATGACCACCACATCCGGCTGGTACTGCTCCACTTGCAGCAGATTATAAGGCACCAATCTGGAAAAATATCCTTTTTCAAATTCTCCTGCCACAAAGGGAAGAAGACTTTCCCCGAAAGAATCCCGATACATCAAAATACTGCCTGTTGCGTCAGGATTTTCCGTTTCAATCCAAGAATCCATATTGTCCTTTACCTCATTGACATAGACAAAATTGGATGCTGTATCGTAGAAATAATCGTCCTCTTTCTGCACTGCTTTGGGAAAAAGCATTTCATCCAAATCGCCGCTATGGACTTTTTCCACATCAAAAGGCGCATTCAGATAAGTTTCATAATCTTTTCCCACTTGTTCCATGAGGTTTCTATATGCCAGTAATGCCCCCTGATTGTTCCAATGGGAATCCCGCTGGAAATACAGAACTTCCTCTTTTTCCAGAAATGCTCCATACAAATCAATGTAAGAAATGCCTTCCTGCTGAAAGCGTTCTGTCAACATTTCCAGATTGCTTTCATTCCCCTTTTGATAATAATAGGGCATGTTTTCATCATACAAACTGTTTTTATTGGGCGGCACCATAAGATAAAAGGCACTGCCCTCCTCCTGCACATAGTTCTGTATGAGTTTCAGGTTATGAAGAATGGCGTACATTTCTCTTTCCGAAAAGAGATTGGTTCCCTGATAATCGGCTGTGGTTCCACTGAAATACAGCCAATCATTTTTTCCCAGAACCACCTGATCTGTTGCACTGCTTTGAATCACATTCTTTCGCAGCAAAGCGTTTGCCGTAACCCAATACTGCCGCAATGCAAAATGGTCTTCAAAATAGGCTCCCATTTCACTTAAATACTCTTGATTCCATCCTTCTTCTGTTTTTAATGAAGGAAAGGAAGCCAATTCTGTATTTTCGGTGGTTTCGTCGCTTCTCCAAAACAACATGCCTGCAAAGGGAAAAACCAAGAACGCCCATACGGCTATGATAAATATCAAATATTTCTTATGTTTCATTTTGCAAAGCCCCTAAAATCTAAAATAAATAAATGGATTATATGTTCCGCCGGACAAACTCAGCATACAAAGAATCAGCAATACAAAACTTGCTATATAGCTGAAGTATACCGCTGGTTTCCTTAAATTCTCCTTTGCCAGACAAGCCTCCGCAGCTTTAGGAATCAATGGTGCACTGCCAAAGACTGCTACAACCAATGTCACAAGGAATATGGGTGTCAACTGCTCCCAAACTATCGCCATCTGCAAAGAGGAAAATTCCCAACCGCTAAACATTGTGCCGATCATGAACATTCCCTGTCCAAAGGTATCCGCACGAAACATGACAAAGCCCACGCACACAACAAGCAATGCGTAAATATGTGCCAGAACCTTTGGCAGTTTTTTTACAGGACACACCTGTTCAAAGAGCAGGAATACCCCGTGCCATAAGCCCCAGAGCACAAAAGTCCAGTTTGCACCATGCCATAAGCCTGTTGAGAAAAACACAATCATTTTGTTCAGGCAAGTACGTGCTTTTCCTTTTCGATTGCCGCCCAGAGGGATATACAAATATTCCTTGAACCATGTGGACAAAGAAATGTGCCATCTTCTCCAAAATTCCTGAATATTGGCTGAAATATAGGGATAGCGGAAGTTTTCCAGAAAACGGAACCCAAACATATGCCCCAAGCCGATTGCCATATCGCTGTAACCGCTGAAATCGAAATAAATTTGCAGCATATAAGCAATAGCGGCAATCCATGCGGAAAGAATATTCAATTCTCCAGCGCCAGCGGCAAACAGTGCGTCAGCTGTAACTGCCATGGTGTTGGAAATCAGAACTTTTTTGGAAAGGCCGATGATAAATCTCCGCAAACCTTCCGCAATTTCTTTCACATCTGTATTTCGATTGTCAATCTGTTCCTGTATATCGTGATACTTTACAATTGGCCCAGCAATGAGCTGTGGGAAAAAGGAGATATAAAGCATCACATTCCACAAATTTTTCTGCGGCTCCACTTCTCTGCGATAAACGTCAATGACATAGGACAATGCCTGAAAGGTAAAGAAAGAAATACCAATAGGCAAAGCCAATCCAGCCAAGGGAATTTCACTGCCGCAAAGCTGATTGACAGTCTGTACCATCATATCCAGATACTTGAACACTACCAGAAGCCCAATATTGATAATCACCGCAATGGCAAGAATCCATTGCCGTTTCTTTTTATTTTCCGTTCCCAGCAGTCTGCCGAAAATATAATTTATGATGATGCTGGCAATCATCAGCAGTACATAAACCGGCTCGCCATAAGCATAAAACAGCAGACTGACTACAATAAGCAACACATTTCTGATACGCAGCGTCGGAAGCAGATAATAAAGCGCCAGTACCACCGGCAAAAAAATACATAAAAATGTCAGTGAACTAAATACCATATCTTTCTGCCCTACCTATCGCACGTATTTGATGACAGGACTGTTTGCCGGCTGCATATAGAAATTATATCTAGGCGCTTCGTCCTGCATATCTGGATCACAGATATATGTCCCACCGTCTTTGGTGATTTCCACCCAGCCATGGGGGCCATAACCACCTGCTGCCATAGCAACTTTGCCTTCTACATATTTTGCGTCATATCCCAGACCTTTGGCCAGCTGATAAAAAGCACCAGCATAGCAGAAGCAATTTCCCTGATGATTTTCAAATGCCAATACTGCATACCATTGATCCGCTGTATAGCCTTCCTTTGGCTCTACAGGAATAGGCAATTTTTTATAAGAAACATTATTTACGACCCATTTGTAGCATGCATACAAATCATGACCTACCTGATCGTATACTTCATTGACATGTTTGCTGATACGAATCTGCGCTTCACTGCCCTCAATGGTGCCGGACTGTGTGCCAGCAGGAATCCGCAGACCATTTGCCAATGTCACATATGCCTGCGCCTGATACAGTCCAAAATGCAATTTATGATTGATGACATTTCCTTTGACTGTATAAACGCCATTTCCCTGTGCAGCAGCAGGATACCAGTAAATATCCCCCTGATTGCTGTCACGCCAAAGGGCTACTTCTACCTTTTTCACATCGTCGCTGGCAGTAATGCCGGAAACATTGACTGTAAAATCTCCTGTTTCCTGATTTACAGAAGTAAATGCGATGTTATTTGCCTTTGCGTAAATAGGAATATCCGCAAAAGCATCCGGCATATATGTTTCACAAAGATGCGTAATCATGGCAGCGCAGACAGCTCTGCTTGCACTGCCATGTGGATTTAAGAGTCTATCTTTTCCTTCCCCACTGATCATACCTGTTGCTACTGCCCAGGAAATGGCTTCTTTTGCAGAAGGAGATACTTTTTCTGCATCCGCAAACTGTGACAAATCCGCTCTTTCCTGTGTGTCGAAACCTTTCTGCTGGGCATAGCGGAACAGCATGGTGATCATTTCTTCTCTAGTGATTTTGTCTTCCGGTTTGATGGAAGTCCCCTGAAGTCCATCCAACAATCCTGTTTGATCTGCCCAGAAAACTGCTGGTGCATAATAAGCGTTTTCTGGAATGGCCAGTGTATTTGCAGAAAGGCTGACTTCCGGTGAACCTTCCATACGATACAGAACTACTGCAAACTGTACTTTGCTCAGTTCTTCATTTGGCGCAAAACCACCATTGACCATGCCTGTCATAAGGCCTTTATTCATCACGTAACTAACAGCAGGATAAAACCAATTCTCTTTTTTTACATCTGTAAAAAGTTCTCCGCCCGTATAAGAATCGCTATTGGTTTCTGCCTGTGCATCTTCCTCCACAATGGGTTCAGATGCAGGCTGTTCTGCCGCTTCCTGTATTTCCTCCATTGTTGGTTCTTCAGTCATTTCTTTCTGAGTCCCATCTGCCAGATAAAGAACAGCCGTATTTTCTGTCTGCGCATCATTTCCAGCAATCTCTATCTGATTTTCCTGAAATGCAACTGTATATACGATATCATTTTCTACCCAAGTAACTGTATCCAACACAGCGGTTTTTTCTGCGCCATCCAGTTCCTGCGTAAATGTCACAGTTCGTTCTGCAATCTCACTAGCTTCCATGATTTCTGCTTCATCATTTCCTTCATAATGATAATGCAGCTGTGCAGATGCCGGTGTTTCCTCACCATCACCCAACTGAATCATGATTTTTACTTCATTTGCATCCTGATTTTCTCCCAGATACAAATATTC